>CAWUMN010000185.1:0-3085 GCA_963923595.1 uncultured bacterium | reverse complement strand
GAAAAAATCAAACCCTGAGTGCGGATTGCGAGCCGGGAAAGGCCGTAGTGGAAAACCTTTCCCGCCTCGAGGGCTTGGTCTAGAAGGGTGGGTGGTTTGACTCGTAACCGCCCACCCTTTTTTCATCACCCATGAACCGACAACTCACCCACCCCCGCGACGAAATCATGGCCACCATGGAGCGGATTTACCGCTACCGCATGACGACCACTTCGGGCGGGAACCTCTCGATTCGCGAACCCGGCGGCGCGATTTGGATCACTCCCGCGCGGGTCGATAAAGGCAGTCTTACGCGAAATGACATCGTGTGCGTCAAACCCGACGGCACGGTGGAAGGCGCGCACCCGCCGTCGTCGGAGTTTCCATTCCACCAAGCGATCTACGCGGTGCGGCCGGACATCCGCGCGATCGTGCATGCGCATCCGGTGGCTCTCGTCGCGTTCAGCATTTGCCGCGAGGTGCCCGACACGCGGGTTTTTCACCAGGCGCATTCGGTTTGCGGTCGCACCGGCTTCGCCCCCTACGCTCTGCCGGGCAGCGCCAAACTCGGCGAGAAAATCGCGGCCTCGTTTCGCGAGGGTCACGATAGCGTGATTCTCGAAAACCACGGCGTGGTGGTCGGCGGCACCTCGCTCTCCCAGGCGTTCCAGCGTTTCGAGGCTTTCGAGTTCGCCGCCAAAACGATCATCAAGGGCAACCAAATCGGAAAAATCCGGACGCTCGCGGACGATCAGTTGGCTCTGACAAAAAACCGGAAAGTCCTCAGCGGAAAATTCCAACCCGGCGAGGCGTGCGGGCGCGAGCAGGAGTTGCGCCGCCAGCTGCAGCTCTTCCTGCGGCGCGGTTGCCGTCAGCGTCTTTTCATCAGCACCGAGGGGAGTTTTTCGGCGCGAGTGGATGGTGACTCGATTTTGATCACGCCGACGGGACGCGACCGCGAGTTGCTCGGCATCGAGGATTTCGTGCTCGTGAAGGACGGCGAGGCCGAAGCCGGCAAATTTCCCAGCCGCGTCCTGCCCGCCCACCGCGCGATCTACCGCCGCCACCCCCATGTGCAAGCCATCGTGATGAGCCATCCGGTGAACGCCACCGCGTTCAGCATCACCGATTCGGAATTCGACAGCCGCACGATCCCGGAGAGCTATGTCTTCCTGCGCGAGGTCGGCCGCGTGCCCCACGGGTTGCAATATGGAACCGACGACCGGATCGCGGACAACATCACCGCCGCTTCGCCCGCCGCGATTCTCGAAAACGACGGCGTGCTGGTCACTGGCGGCAGTATTTTGGATGTGTTCGACCGGCTTGAGGTTTTGGAATCCACCGCCGAGGCGGTGATCAACGCGACCGCGATCGGCCAGGTCAGCAAAATGTCCGACTCCGTGATCCAGGAACTCCGCGAGGCGTTCAAGATCGGCTGAAACGCCCCTGCGACAAAAGTTTCAAATTGTTTGCCCGGCGGAAGGGCTTTGATCTATACAGCCCGACCCGTTCGATCGAAAAATCAGCGACAACTTGCCAAAGACAAAGTTCTTCTTATGAGCATTTCCAAGCCAGACAGCGCCATGTTCCTCGAGGTCATCAACCACTTCGTTCCGGAAGTCCTCCGGACGATGGCCGGCCTCTCCGCCATTGTCGGAAAAGGCAATCCGACCGCTCCCCAGCCTTCTGTTCTGAAGGGCATCTCCGGCTCGATCGGCCTCAGCGGCCGCGTCACGGGCGTCGTCTACACCGCCTTCAGCCCGGCCCTCGGCCAGATGGTCGCCGAGAAAATCTTCGGCGGCTCCGCCGGCGAGCAAGATGTAAATGATGTCGTGGCCGAACTCACCAACATGTTCACCGGAAACCTCAAATCGATGCTTTGCGACCGCGGCTACAACTGCACTCTCACGATCCCCAGCGTCGTTCGCGGCGAAAAGATCACCATTTCGGCGAAATCCGCCACCATCAGCGTCACCAATTCTTTCGCCGTCGAAGGCTGCCCGGATCCTCTGATCCTCCATGTCTTCGCGGTTCTCGATAACTAACAGCCAAGCCATGAGCACACCCAAAATTCTCAGCGTGGATGACAGCCGAATGATCCACACACTTATCAACAAGGCCTTCGCGCCGCACGATGTCCAAATGGTCTTCGCCAACAACGGTGCCGAGGGCCTCGAGGCCGCCGAACGCGAAAAGCCTGATGTCATCCTGCTCGATGTCACCATGCCCGTGATGGACGGCATCGAATGCCTCACTAGGCTGAAGGCTACCCCTTCATTGAAAGACATCCCGGTCATCATGCTCACAGCAGAGGCCGGCAAAGAGAATGTGCTCAAGATCGCGAAAATGGGCGTGCGCGACTACATCGTGAAGCCCTTCGTCGAAGGAGCCGTGATCGACCGCGTGGGCCGCATCGTGACCCTCAAGCCGAAATCCGGAGCACCCGCTCCCGCCGCTCCGGCAGCCGCTCCAGTGGCCAACAAGAAACCCCGCGTCGTCACCGATGCGATCAAGATTCTCGTGGTGGACGAGCACCCGGCCATCATCGAATCGATCCAGAAAGCCGTCAACAAACGCGGTTGGAAAGTCGTCGGCGCCGCCAGCCCCGACGCCGCCCAGGGCCATGTCGCCGCGAACATCGCCGCCGAGGACACCCCGGACATCGTCCTCATCAGCCTCGCCTTCCCGAATAAGGCCGGCCTCAAGTTTTTCACCACCGCCCGCTCGCACCCCGCGCTGAAGAACATCCCGTTCCTCGGCCTGTGCCTGAAAACCGCCACCTTCGAGCAGAACGACGCCAAGGACACCGGCTTCGCGGGTTGCATCACCAAGCCTCTCGACGCCGCCGAAATCCCCGACCGCATCGCCCGCGCGATGGAACTCGATGTCACCCCGGTTTTCTACAGCTCCGAGGGCGATGTGCAGGTCGTCACGATACCGCCCGATCTCTCGGAAGTCGGCTCGATCGACCTCTCCCGCCAATCCCGCGCGAAGATCGCCGATTTTGTCAACGCCGGCTACGGCAAGCTCCTTCTCGACCTCACCGGTGTTTCGAAAGTCGAAGTCCCGATCATCCGCGCCGTGGCCTCGATCGTCCACGAGTGCG
>CAWUMN010000184.1:0-3090 GCA_963923595.1 uncultured bacterium | reverse complement strand
CAACTGAACCCCGCAGCAATCGAACGCCAGGTCAAAAACTACCACCTCACCAGTGCGCTCGGGCAGTTCGATCTCTTGGAGAAACTCGGCGGGACCGTCCCCGACCAGGGCATGGCGATTACGCAGTTCGTCTGGAACCTTCTCGTTCTCCAGCACCAGTCGCGCGAACTCGGCATCGAACCGACCGATGACCAAGTGACCGACCGCATCAAGGAAATCCCGGTTTTTCAAACGAAAGGTCAGTTCGACCCCGCGAAATACTCCTCGTTCGTTGCCGAACAACTCACCCCGCGCGGATTCACCGAGCGCCAACTCGAAGAGGTCGTCCGCGACTCGCTGCGCCTTGAATCGGTCTCGAAAATCGTCGAGGCACCGGCCGCGATCGGCCAAGCCGAAATCGACTCCGTCAACCGCATTTTCCAACCCGTCACCGCCACCTATGTGAAATTCAAAAACGACGAGGCAGATGCCAAAGTGAAGCTCACCGAGGAGGAAATCGCGGCCTTCCACAAGGCCAACCAAAACGCGCTCGTCGCCGATGAGACCCGGACGGTGCGCTGCGCGGTTTTCGAACTCCCCGCCGAACCCAAGCTCGAGGGCAAAGCCAAAGTCGAAGCCCTCCAAAAACTCGCCAACGCCGCCAGCGCGCTCACCTCGAAAATCTCGAACACCGCAGGCTCTTTCGAAGCCGCTGCCAAAGAAGCCGGCGTGGAAATCAAAAAACTCGCGGCTTTTGATCGAACCGGCACGAGCAAACCCGGCGAAACCCAACCTGTCCCGGCGGTGGCGGTAAAGACGATCGCTCCTGCTGCGTTCCTGCTATCCACAGCTGGCCAGACCTCGGACATCCTCCAAGCCGGCGACGCCTTTTACATCGTGGAACTCGTGGAGGCCACTCCCGCCCGTCCCCTCACCCTCGAGGAGTCCCGCTCCCAAATCGAAACCGCGCTCCGGGCGCAGAAGGCAGCCCAACTTTTTGCTGCCTCGGCCAATTCCGCCTACAACGCCCTCGCCACCGCTGTGGCCTCCGGCAAATCCCTGAAAGAAGCCGCCGACGCCCAAAAGCTCGAAACCGTCGAACTCCTAGCCGTCGTTCCCGCCGCCGAGTCGACCTCGCGCATCGACCAAAACCTCGCCGCCGCGACCTTGATTCTGAAGGACGGTGAACTCTCGAAACTCGAGCAGGCTCCTTGGGGAGCCTTTGCCATCCAGCTCAAAAGCCGTGGTCCCTTGGACGAAAAACTCTTCGCTGCTCGCGGCCCGGAAATGCGCGAGTCGATGATTCAAGGGAAGCGCGAGCTCCTTTTCGCCGAGTGGCTTCGGGTCTCTCGCGACGCCGCCCGCATCACCATGCCCAAAAACAAGGGTTGATGGATTCTGAAAAAGACACCCTCTTCGACGACGCCACCGGAGACATCGCGGTCGGCGAACTCGGGGCAGCCATTGAAAAATACCGGCTCTGTGTCGAACTCGATCCCGATTTTTTCGATGGCTGGCACGCTCTCGGCATGGCGCTCATGAAAAACGGCCAATACCCCGAGGCGATCGAGGCGGGCCTCCGCGCCACGCAACTCGACCCGCAAAGCCAGATCGCGTGGACGAGCCTTTCGCTGTTCTATGTCCGCAACCACCAGATCAAGGAGGCCGAGGCCGCAGGCGCCAAGGCGCGCATCCTCTCCTGGGGCGGCAAAATCAAAGTCGACCAATCATGAGCAAGACCTTCTTCATCACCACCGCCATCGATTACACCAATGGTGCCCCGCATATCGGCCACGCCTACGAGAAGGTCCTCACCGATGCGATCGCCCGCCATCGCCGCCTTCGCGGCGAACCCGTGTTTTTCATGACCGGCGTTGACCAGCACGGCCAGAAGGTCCAGCAATCCGCCACAAAGCAGGGAGTCGAACCCGCCGCCTTCGTCTCCGGCATCACCGAACTCTTCCTCGCTCTCTGGAAGAAACTCGACATCCGCTACGATGCCTGGGCCGCCACCGTCGAGGACCTCCACAAGCGCTGCGTCCAAGGCATGCTTCAACGCCTGTGGGACGAGGGCCAATTCTACAAAGCCACCCAAAGCGGCCACTACAGCGTCCGTCAGGAACAATTCCTCACCGAAAAAGAGCGCGGCCCCGACGGAGAATTCGGCCCCGAGTGGGGCGAGGTCGTTTTGATCGAGGAGGAGAACTACTACTTCAAACTCGCCGAGCACCGCCAATGGCTGCTCGACCTGATCGACAAGCGCTCCGCCGCCGGCAATCCCATCGTCGTTCCCGAGTTTCGCGTCGCCGAACTCCGCAACGCGGTGGAAAAACTCACCGGCGACCTGTGCATTTCCCGCCCGAAGTCGCGCCTCACCTGGGGCATTGAACTCCCCTTCGACCGTGACTTCGTCACCTATGTCTGGTTCGACGCCCTGTCGAACTACATCAGCTTCGCGGGCTACGACGCCGCCCCCGGTGCCGATCTCGCGCTCTTCAAATCCCGCTGGCCCGCCGTGCATGTCATCGGCAAGGACATCCTCGCCCCGCCCCACGGAATTTACTGGCTGATCATGCTCCATGCCCTCGGCTTCACCGACGAGGAAATGCCGACGCTACTCGTCCACGGTTGGTGGAACATCGCCGGTGCCAAGATGAGCAAGAGCCTCGGCAACATCGTCGATCCCTCGGAACTCGTGGACCGCTACGGGCGAGCCGCCACCCGCTATTATCTTCTCAGCGACATCGCCACCGGGCGCGACGCGGATTTTTCGAACGAACGCCTCGAACAGCGCTACAATACCGAACTCGCCAACAGCCTCGGCAACCTCCTCAACCGAACCCTCAACATGGCGAAACGCTACCGCTCGGGCGTGTTGAAAAAATCCGACTCCCCACTGTCCGATTTCGTTTTGGAGAAAACCAAAGTCTGGGATGCGGCGATGGAATCCTACCAAGTCCAATCCGCCATCGAGGCGCTCATGGAAATCGTAATCCGCTGCAACGCGTATGTCGAAGAAACCGCTCCGTGGAAACTCGCCAAGGAACCTGCCCAAGCCGAGAAACTCGACGAGGTGCTCTACACCCTCAGCGAATCGCTCCGCATTGTCTC
>CAWUMN010000183.1:0-3141 GCA_963923595.1 uncultured bacterium | reverse complement strand
CCCCGCCGCCAGCACCCGCGCACCGGCGAGGTTTTCAAATCCGTCCTCAAGCCGATCGGACAGACCTACTCGAACAAAAACCTCAACACCACCAACGGCCAGGTTAACGAAGTCACCATCGAACCCGCCAACGAAGACGAGATCGCCCACACGATCGCTGTGATGGGTGGCGAGGATTGGGAAATGTGGATGGATGCCCTTCAGGAAGCCGGCGCGCTTGCTCCCGGCGTCCGCACCCTCGCCTATTCCTACATCGGGCCATCGCTCACCTGGCCGATTTATAAAAACGGCACCATCGGCCGCGCGAAGGAAGACCTCGAGCGCGCCCAACGCGCCATCGAAGCCAAGCTCGCCCCGCTCGGCGGCAAGGCCTGGGTCTCGGTGAACAAAGCCCTCGTCACCCAAGCCAGCTCCGCGATTCCTGTCGTGCCGCTCTATATTTCGATTCTCTACAAAGCGATGAAGGCCGCCGGGAACCACGAGGAATGCGCCGAGCAGATGGACCGCCTCTTCCGCGAACGCCTCAACTCCCCCACCCCTGCGGTGGACGACGCTGGACGGCTCCGCCTTGACGACTGGGAAATGGGTGACGAAATCCAAAGTCTCATCGCCGACCGCTGGGCGAAGGTGACCACCGAAAACCTTGCCGAACTCGCCGACTTCGCCGGTTACCAGGAAAGCTTCCACCGCCTCTTCGGCTTCGGCCTTCCCGGCGTGGACTACTCGGCGGATGTGGAGGTTCAGATTCCCATCCCGTCGATTTCGGCCTGATCCGATCTCAAGCCTCGCGCTCAATGAGCACGGCGGCGGCGGCGGTGTTCCCGTGAAGGGCATTCAGTCCGCGCACGGGCGCGATCTCGCCGTTGCAGAAAAATCCCGCACAGGGCTTGTCGCCCAAAGCCTCGGAGAGCGTCACGGCATCCTGGTCTTTTTTTCCAAAGAACCGCGAGCCACGCCCCAGACAGGAAAACAACAGGGCGCCGAAGGCTTGATCGCTCACGGCGCGGGCTGGTTTGAACGCCCGGCGCAAATCCTCGACCGCCGCCTCGCGGTCGCGGATTTGGTATTGGAGCGTCTGGCCCACGCGGGGAATCCCCCCGATCACCACCGCGCCGGAGTCAGGGTCCGCGCCGAGGATGTTTTTGATGAGAAAATCCCCCGAGCCGAAATCATCGATGTATTCGGTGCCGGCGAGGCCCGCGAAGAGATTGCCGCGCGCGTTCGATTTTTCGCCCTCCGAGAGCGTCTCGAAGGCACTCTCCAAAACCCGATAGGCCGACTGGCTGCCGAGCGCGTAGAGGATATTGTGGTCGGCGCGGGTGACTGTGAGCGGTTCGCCGATTGGCCGGCATCCCTGGCTCACCACAGGAACGATCTCCGTGCGCCCAATGGCAGGCACCACCACCGCATCAACGATCCTGTCGTTCACAAAAACCACGGTGTCCTCGAACGACCCGCCGCTGGCGAGACCTCCCACGGTGGGGATGCCGGGAAAACGGCGGTTCCATTTTTTCAACCAGTCCTCGACGGGAAACGAAAAGGGATTCGAGAGCGTGATCCAGCCGTTGGGTTCGAGGATTTGGTTAGGCAAAACCGCCTCGCCCTCCTCGGTGGATTCCAGCACCACCGGGTCGCCGAAGTCGCCGCTCAAGGCGAGGAGAACAAAGCCCGAGCCGCGCTCCATCTCGCGGCGGCCCTCGATCCGGCCGCCGCAGGTGCAGCCCACGAGATCGCGGATGTGGCCATCGACGCGCAGGATTTCGGAGAGTTCGGCGAGGTGCGGAGCGTAGTTCCCGGTGAAAAACAAAAATGCAATCCGCGCCGGGCCGCCGAGGTTTTTGCGAACACGCCGCGCCGCCTTGAGGGCGGTTTCTGGTTTGTAGGGACCGGGAATCTCACACCCGAACGCACGGAAGGCTGACATGGATGAATCATCCCCGACTCAAACGCCGGAGTGAAGAAAGAAGTCTTGCGGATCGATCCTCGCCCGCCTTGCGGTGGCGCGGCCTGGCTGGCAATCTCCCGGGGTTTCGGATGTTTGAGATCAAGGAAAAGCCAAAGATGGTCGAGCGCGCCCTGCTCGTCGGTGCCTACACGCGCGACGAGGAGCGGGCCGAGGCCGACAGCCTTCTCGATGAACTCGCGGAACTCGTCCACACGCTCGGCATCCCGATCGTCGGCCGCGAACTCGTCCATCACCGCGAGAACCACGCGCGGTTCCTCATGGGCTCCGGCAAGGCCGAGGAGGTCGCCGCCCGGGCAAAGACGCTTGGAGCGGATGTGATCATTTTCGACAACGAACTCACCCCCTCGCAGCAGAGGAATTGGGAAAAACTCACCGGCATCCTCGTGATCGACCGCCAGGAGGTGATTCTGGACATTTTCGCCCAGCGGGCGCACACGCGCGAGGCACGGTTGCAGGTGGATCTGGCCCGGATGGAGTATTCCTTGCCCCGGCTCGTCCGCGCCTGGACCCACCTCGGCAAGCAAGGCGGCGGCATCGGCTCCAAGGGCGAGGGCGAATCCCAACTCGAGCAGGACAAACGCAAGATCCGTGGCCAAATCGACCGCCTCAAGCGCGACCTCGCCGCTGTGAAACGCCAGCGCGCCACCCAGCGCAAGGATCGCAAGCGTGCCCCTGTGCCGAACGCCGCCATTGTCGGCTACACCAACGCCGGCAAATCCTCCCTCCTCCGCGCCCTCACCGGCGCCCAGGTCCTCGTCGAGGACAAGCTCTTCGCCACGCTCGACACCACCACGCGCAAGATCGAACTCCCGAACAACCAACCGCTGCTCCTCACCGACACCGTGGGATTTGTCCGCAAGCTCCCGCACGGACTCGTCGAGGCTTTCAACGCCACGCTCGAGGAGGCCGTCCTGAGCGATTTCCTCATCCATGTGCTCGACGCCAGCCAGCCCGAGGTTTTGGAATTTTACGAAACGACCCGCCAAGTCCTCGCCGAACTCGGCGCCGACTCGCGGCGGACGCTGATTGTTTTCAACAAAATCGACGCCATCACCGATCCGGACACGATCCCCGCGCTGCGCGACCGCTTTCCCGAGGCGGCGTTCATTTCGGTGAAAACCGGCGCCGGTCTCCAAGAACTCGTAGCCCGCATCTCGGAATTTGTAGCTGACGAC
>CAWUMN010000182.1:0-3167 GCA_963923595.1 uncultured bacterium | reverse complement strand
ACTTAGGCCCGGCGCGGAGCGCTTTCAGAAGCGAGTCGGCGACCTCCCATTTTTTCAACCGCCCGGCGAGGCGAGCATAGTCTTCCGCATCCGCCGCCGTAAAAGCCCGAGTGGCTGAGAGTTTTTTGAAAGCATCCATCGCCGCCAAATCCTCGCCGGACGCTATCTGGAGCTTCGCCAGCAAACGAAGCGCGGCGGGGTTGTAGGAATAGCACTCGAGCGATTTCGTCACGCTCAGCAGGGCCTCAGCGCTCTTGCCATCAGAGAAAAACCCGGAGGCCTCCACCGCGAGGCGCTCGCTCCGCCATTTCAAAAATCCGTCATAGATCGTCACTCCTCCCCGCCAGGCCGCGAGGGCCACGATCGGAGCCAGAAGGACAGCTACCCAGAGGCGCCAGTTTCGGAGAGGTGAGGTTTTGGTTTGCTCGGACATGAAATCGGTGAGGAGACCCTATCGGCAACACGGGCGCGGGATTTCCGCAAGAAGGAATTGCGGCACTTTTGCGAAGGCGGAACGGATTTAGGGATTGTCGGGCGGATGCAGGACCGATACAAATCTCGGCTCTTTTCTTTTCACCAAACGCACATGAATCACACAGGCAAAATCGTTCAAGTCATCGGCCCCGTCGTCGATGTCGAGTTCAACCCGGCTGACGGCGCGCTCCCGAAAATCTACGACGCGCTCGAGGTCGCCTTCGAAGTCGGAGGGGTTAACCAAAACCTCACGCTCGAAGTCCAACAGCACCTCGGCGAAAACTGGGTGCGCGCGATCGCGATGAGCTCCACCGAGGGCCTCACCCGCGGCATGGGCGTTAAGGCGATGGGCGCTCCGATTTCGGTTCCGGTCGGCGAGGGAGTTCTTGGCCGTATTTTCAATGTCACCGGTGACCCAACCGATGGACGCGGCCCCGTTCCGCACGAGAAAAAATATCCCATCCACCGCAAGGCTCCCCCGCTCCTCGAGCAAAACACCAAAGCCCAAATCCTCGAGACGGGCATCAAAGTGATCGACCTCATCTGCCCGTTCACCAAGGGCGGCAAGGTTGGCGCGTTCGGTGGCGCAGGCGTCGGCAAGACCGTCGTCATCATGGAGTTGATCAACAACATCGCCAAAGGCCACGGTGGTTATTCCGTTTTTGCCGGCGTCGGTGAGCGCACCCGCGAGGGCAATGACCTCTACGCCGAAATGAGCGAGTCCGGCGTTATCGTGCAGGACGACCTCGCGAAGTCCAAGGTCGCGCTGGTCTACGGCCAGATGAACGAACCCCCGGGCGCCCGTCTCCGTGTGGCCCTCTCCGCTCTTGCGATGGCCGAGTATTTCCGCGACGAGAAGAACCAGGATGTGCTCCTCTTCATCGACAACATTTTCCGTTTCTCGCAAGCCGGCGCGGAGGTTTCCGCGCTCCTCGGCCGCACACCGAGCGCCGTGGGTTACCAGCCCACCCTCGCTGCCGAAATGGGTGACCTACAGGAACGCATCACCTCGACCACCAAAGGCTCGATCACATCGTTCCAAGCCGTCTATGTGCCGGCGGACGACTTGACCGACCCCGCGCCCGCTAACACCTTCGCGCACCTTGATTCGACCATCGTGCTCGAGCGTTCGATCGCAGAGTTGGGCATCTACCCAGCCGTCGATCCCCTTGCCTCGACCTCGAAGGCGCTCGCGCCCGACATCGTCGGCGAGGAGCACTACAATGTCGCCCGCGGCGTCCAGCGCGTTCTTCAGCGCTACAAGGATCTGCAGGACATCATCGCGATTCTCGGCATGGACGAGCTTTCGCCCGAGGACAAACTCACCGTCTATCGCGCCCGCAAAATCCAGCGCTTCCTGTCGCAACCCTTCCATGTCGCTGAAATCTTCACCGGCACGAAGGGTCAGTATGTTTCCACCGCCGAGACCATCCGTGGCTTCAAGGAAATCCTCGAAGGCAAACACGACGATGTTCCCGAGGCCAACTTCTATATGAAGGGTGGCATCGACATGGTGAAAGAAGGCTGATCGCCATGGTGCGTCTCGAAATCGTCACTCCGGAGGCCAAGACCTTCTCGGACAATGTCGACTCCGTTGTGATTCCCGGCGTCGAGGGGGAACTCGGCGTGTTGCCAATGCACGCGCCGTTGATGACCCTTCTCGAGCCCGGCGAACTCCGTGTGATGAAAAACGGCGAGGAAACACGCCTCGCCGTCGGCGAGGGTTTCGTCGAAGTCACGCAGGAGAAAATCGCCGTGCTCACCGACATGGCGGTCAAGGAAAGCGACATCGACGAATCCGCCGCCGAGGCCGCGATCAAGCGCGCCGAGGAGGCCATGCGCGGTGAGCGGTTGAGCGACGAAGAACAGGCCACCACCAAGGCCGCCCTCATGCGCTCGCTCGCGCTCGTCAAGGTCAAGCGCCGCCGCCAGGTCTGATTTCCGCCCGCTCCGCATGGATTCCCTACATGCGGCGGCCCATGAATCGCTCACGGAGTTTCTCTCCGCTGCCATCGACTCGGGTTGCTGCCGGATCGGTCAGATCTTGATCGAGAAGCTGCAGGAAGGCTTTTCCCTTCGACACGAGGCCGACCAAGCGCGCGGGGATTTGGAAGTTTTCCACTCGCCCGAGGATGCCGCGGAAATCGCCCGATGGGATGACTCGGTCGACTACCGTCCGCTCAAAACCTCCCCGAATCTTCGTCGCGGCTGGGAATTGCGCCTTGGCTCGACAGCCGAACTCCGCCTTGCTCTCGATTTGCTTTATCCCGCCGCGCTGGGAAATTGGCGTGCGGTATTGCGGGGCGAAAAGATTGCCCCGCCCCTGCGCGAAACGCTAAACCGCCAGACAGGAATGTATCGAATCACCGGACTCCTCACCCGCGATGAAGCCACCCGCCTCATTGCCTCGCTTTGCCGACCGGGCTGCCTCCGCCAAATCCTCTGGCCGATCGAGCCGGGCGATGCCGAACCGCAACCGACTTCGTGCGAAGGCCGGATTCCGTTGTTTTGCTCGAATCCCTGCAGCCATTTCCTCGGCAAGGCCCGCGAAGCCGTGAAAACCCGCCCCGTCGAATCATGAGCACTCCAGCCCGAGTCAACATCCGCACGCCGGAGGTCATGGCCCATGTCCAAGCCCAGGTGGAATCCCACTACCGCAGCGAACTCGTCGAAAAAATCCGCGCGCAGGGCGG
>CAWUMN010000181.1:0-3215 GCA_963923595.1 uncultured bacterium | reverse complement strand
CCACTTGGGATGACGCTGTTCTCGCTGGGTAAAATCACGACCTCGATGTTCGTGCCCTTCGCGGCGTGGTATTTCGACGCCCCGATGAGCATTCCGCGAATTCTGGCGATGCTCCCCTCGGCGATTCCCACGGCCATGGGCCGCTCCTCCATCGCGGTGATCGAGGAAATTCCGAAGGCCGGCCTGCCCGCGAACCTCGTTTCGTTGTATTACATTAACGAGCAGTGGATCTCCCGCTGCAGTGATATTTTTACGCTGCCCGCCGTGGCGACCATGGCGCTGCTCCTCCACTCGTTCCTCACAAAATCGATCCGATTCCGCCCGGCACCCTTGGTTTCCCTATGCCTGCTGGCTACCGTTCTCGCCATATCGATGGGCTGGGGAGCCAACCGGCTTCTGGCAGCCACCCTCTCCGGCACGAGCCATGCCCGTGAGATTGTCATGTCGCAGCCATCGATTGTTCCAGAGCCTGCCCCGACGATTCTCAACCCAACCGAACTCCCCCCGCCCGCTCCCAGTTCGCTGGAGCAGGTCAAAGAGCGCGGCGTGCTGCGCGCCGGCATCCGGAGGGATTCCGCGCCCTACGCCTATCGAAACTCCGCCGGCGAACTCGTCGGCCACGACATCGACTTGCTCAAAGCCCTTGCCTTGTCCCTCGGGGTGAGACTCGAATTCGTCGAGGGCGCTTACTCCGACCTCGTCCTCTGGCTCTCGGCATCCCGCATCGACTGCGCCGCCGGCGGCCTCCTGGCCACAGGCATTCGCTCCAACGGCTTCAATACGGTCACCTACCAAGAGGTGTCATATGCCGTCGTGGTGCCGGACAAAAATCTCGCCGATTTCCAGCACCGCCTCTCCACCTCCTCAGGCGCACCCTTGAAAATCGCCATCGCCCCGCCGGAGTCCAGTTCGGGCGATCTGCGCAGGACCATTTCCAACCGCTACCCGCGCACCAACCTCCCGCGCATTCTTTTCGAGTCGATTCCCTCCGCCGAGGATTTCACCAATCCGAGAGCTACGACGGACGCCTTGCTCACCACCGCCGAAGCCGGCAGCGCCTTTGCCGTCATCCATCCTCAATTCACCATGCTCCCGATCTTCGGAAAATCCCTCTCTGCCGATGTCGTTTTGCTTTTTGACGGCAAGGATCACTCGCTGCCAGACTTTGTAAAAAATTGGATTCTTGAAAACCAGAATCTCGACTTGATGGAGCGCCTCGAAAACCATTGGATTCTTTTCAAGAACACCCACAAAACCAACTGACGATCAGCAACCAACCATGAAGCCATTCCAATCAACCTCACTCAAAGCGCTCCTTTCCGCCTCCTTTCTGCTCCCGGCACTCGCTGCCATCCCAGCCCAAGCCCAGGAGACCAAGCCCAACAAAGCTGAAAAAACAGCAGCCAACTCCGAGGCGATCCTCAAAAAACTCTCCGGCCTCCCGGCCTTCGCCGACGCGAAAGTCATCAATATCCACATCGGCGACAACCTCACTTTTGGATTCGACGAGGGCATCGACGCCGAGGAATGGGGCATGACGGAAAACAACAACGACCCCGCCGCCGCTGGAGCCAATCCGGCCAAGCCCGGCGCCAAGCCGAATCCCGAAAAACCCCAAGGCTTCCGCAAAATCGATTTCCGCAAAGGCGACCTTGTTCTGGTTGCCTCGGAAGAGCCTTTGAAAGCAACAGCTCACACACCTGCCGCCCAGCCCGAACCAGCCGTTACCACGACGACTCCCGAGCCCACGCCGAACCCCGAAGCCCCCGCCGAACCCGCTCCGACAACCGCTCCCTGATCCCAATGAACTCGCAGAAAAATCCCGATCAAGAGGCCATTTCCAAGGCCCTCCAAGAGGTCATGAACGGAAAACCGGTCTACGAACTGGCCGGTTGGAGCGCGGATCAAATCCAGACCCTCCACCGCAAAGCCTTTCACGAATACTCCGAGGGTCATTACCCGGAGGCTCTGGAGATGTTCAAGGCGTTGGTCGTCCTCAATGCCACCGACAGTCGCGTGTGGATGGGCTATGCTGCCACGGCGATGATGCTTCGGCGCTACGAAGATGCCATCAAAGCCTACGGCCACGCCTCGTTGTTCGACCCCCGTCGTCCCGAGCCCTTCTACCATGCGATGGAGTGCCACCTGGCCTTGGATCATGCCGAGGAGGCGAAGGTTGCCGCCGAGCATGTCCTTGATCTCACCGCCGGGCATCCCGAATTCGCCGAGCTGCGCGAAAAAGCCGAACTCGTTCTCTCACACTCTCTCCAACCCAACTCCTGACACTCCCATGACAAAGATCGACACTCCTCCCTCGTTAAACACCCCCACGGGACCAACCGCCCCCTGCCAACAAGATGCCGACCAGAGTGATGTCGATGCCTTTGAGCAGCACATGCAGTGCGAACACACCCCAGCCAAGGATGAACCCGTTCCCTCTGGCGGCACCCGCTTTGAGGTCAATACGGATGACCTCATCAAGGCGTTGGCAAAGACCGAAGTCGACGGGAAAACATTGAACCTCGATGCCGCTCCAAAAGATCCGCCCAAGCCGGCCATTCCCGATCCCGACAAGGATAAACCCTGGAGTTTCTGGAAGAAGGCGGGCGATGCCGTCGACAAGTTCACTTCCAATGTGAAAAAGGCCGTCGACAATACCGTGAAGGATGTCGCCGGCTTTTTGGGCAGCCCCGAACTCGCCAAGTTCGCCAAGGTGGCCAACATCGTCTTTGCCAGCGGATTGGTCGTTGCCGCAGGGGTTCTTGCTGCGACGGGAGTCGGCGCACCGGCTTCCATCGCGCTGCTGGCCATCGCCGGAGGAGCAGGCCTGATTATGCAGGCACCCGCGATTCAGGAAAAAATACAAGCCGGCGTCGTGGCGGTCATGGCCCCGGTCATCGGCCAAGAAAACGCCCAAAAACTCGGTCCGCTCGTCACGCAAGGAGTTATCGCCGGAGCAATGATCGGCATTCTTGTCAGCGGTGGAAACGCCGGCAGTGTCCAGGCAGTGATCGACTCCACCGTCGGTGTTTTCCGAACCATGAGCGATGTCTTCAATGGAATCGGTCAGGTTTACAATGCCGCTTCTCCGTTTCTGGAACTCGCGGGCATCAATGTTAACCAGCAGGACATCCTGGCGCTTGGGTCGCTCTTTTCATCCATGGCATCGATCGTTCCAAGCATCTCCTCCTACTCGGAGAGTATCGGGCAACCCT
>CAWUMN010000180.1:0-3233 GCA_963923595.1 uncultured bacterium | reverse complement strand
CAGGATCAAATAAAACGCAAAACCCGCCGATCCGAGGGCCACGATCAGAATCAACCTGATGACGATTGTCGAAAAGGGAGTTCCCGCCTGGCGGAGCCTACCAGGAGTTTTGGCAGGCTGGCTCCTGTAAATCTTCGGAGCGCTTGAACCCGCGGAATCAACCGGGGGAACAGCGAGTCCAGAGCTGGAACCGTGAATTGCCGGGGGGAGACGATCGCGGCAGTTGAGACAGAAGACGCGCGTGTCGTCGTTTTCTGTCGCGCAAGCACCGCAAATTTTCATGATGCGGTGGGTTTCGACTCCGCCTTGGGTGCGGGCTTGCTCTCCGCAGGCTTCGATTCGGTTTTAGCTGTGCTGGAACCACCGCTGTCATTCTTTGCGGCCTGCTTGTAGCCCTCGCTGCGGTAGTCGGTGATGTAAAAACCCGAACCCTTGAAAATCAATCCGGCCCCGGTCCCAAGTAATCGTTTCACTTTTCCGTGCCCCCAAGTCTCCATGCGGCAGGAGGACTCTGGACAAGTCTCATAGGCCTTGTCCTTCATCGATTGAAAAGCCTCGAAAATCTGACCGCATTTTTCACATTCGTAATCGTAGTTCGGCATGGTGGAGCGGAACCTACCAACAACCCGCGCGGTTGCGCAACAGGCAGTCGCAACGCTAGGGTGAGCCCATGCACCTCAATGAAGCTGCCCGCTATCTCGACGAACTTCTCCGCGTGCCGGAAATCAGCGACTACCCGCAAGCCATGAACGGCCTCCAAGTCGAAAACTCCGGCAGCATTTCACGCATCGGAGCAGCGGTGGATGCCTCGGAGGCGGTCATCAAGGATGCAGCCGATGCGCAAGTCGATTTCTTGATCGTGCATCACGGACTTTTCTGGAACGGCTCCCAACGGGTCACCGGCGCAAACTACCGCAAGACCCGTCTGCTGATGGAAGCCGACATGGCGGTCTACAGTTCGCATCTGCCTTTAGACCTCCACCCGACTCTCGGCAATAACGCCCTGCTTGCCGCTGCGCTGGGACTCGAGGGCGGAGTGCCTTTCCACGAAGCCTTCGGGCAAAAAATCGGACTTCGCTTTGAGGCGGAAGTCAGCCGCGAGGTTTTGCGCGACCATCTTGAACGGGCCGTCGGAGGCCCTGTGCATCTGGCTCCAGGCGGACCTGTCCTCGCCCGCCACATCGGCATCGTGACGGGCGGTGCCGGAGCGGAGATCGCAAAAGCGGCGGCGGCGGGAATCGACACTTTTATCACCGGAGAGGGGCCCCACTGGTCCTACACTCTGGCAGAGGAATTGCAGGTCAACCTCTTCTATGCGGGCCACTATTCCACGGAGACTTTCGGAGTGAAGGCTCTAGCCGAAAAAATCGCCCAAAAACTCGCGCTGCCTTGGCAATTTCTCGATCACCCTACGGGGCTTTAATCCTTCAAAACAAAGCCCTCGATGCGCAGATCGGAGCCGATTTTTTTGTAGGAAGGTTTTTCGAGCTTCAGAGGCTTGCCCGAACCTCCGGTGGCCGGAATTTCTCCGCCAAGAAAAACAGGGGCGACATAAATGACCACATGGTCCACCAATCCCCGGTCAAACGCCTCGCCATGCGTCCGCCCCCCACCCTCGATCAGGACATGCTGCACGCCGCGCCGTCCGAGTTCTCGCAGGACGGAACGCAGCGACTTTCCTTTGAAAACCAAAGTCCGCTCGCGAAAACGATCGGTGAGAATTTTCGAACCGGATGGAACTTTTCCTGAACGCGACCAAACCACTCGCCATGGCTGAAGGCGCTTCCCAAATCCCCGGAGCGTCAATTGCGGATCGTCCACGCGAATGGTTTCAGCTCCGACGAGGATGGCATCGCACCCGGCACGAAGCGCCATCGCATCCGCGCGGGCGGTCTTGCAAGTGATCCAACGGCGACCGGGATACGAGGCGATGCGCCCGTCCAGACTCATTCCGAACTTGGCTGTGACAAAGGGCAATCCCGTCTGGATCCATTTGTTCCAAGCAGTGTTCAGGTCGCGACACTCATCGGCCATGACGCCTGAAGAAACCTCGATGCCTGCTTTTTTGAAAATCCTTTGGGCGCGTCCCGCATGGGAGGGGTTCGGATCCGTTGCGCCATAGACAACCCGTGATATTCCAGCCTCGATAACCGCCTCGGTGCATGGCGGCGTTCGACCGTGAGTGGAGCAGGGCTCGAGCGTCACATAGAGCGTGCATCCTGAGGCATCCGGACATTTCCGAAGAGCTTCGACTTCGGCGTGGGGACATCCGGCGGCACGGTGCCAGCCTTTGGAAATGACTTTTCCGCCGCAAACCAAAACCGCTCCGACAGCGGGATTCGGCGAGGTTTTGCCGATTCCCCGGCGCGCTTCGCGGATCGCGAGACGCATCATCGCCTCATCGAGTTTTTTGGCGGGCATGGCCTGAGGGCCGACGGGCGGGCTTTGAGGATTTGGAAAGCAGATCGAGTTCCTTAGCGGTCAGTGGCCGCCACGCGCCGGGGGGAAGTTTGAAATCGGTGAGCGGCCCCATGCGGATTCGGCGGAGGCTTTCGACCTCATAACCCAGGCGGTAAAGCATCAGCCGGATCTGCCGCTTGATGCCCTGTTTCAGAACCACGCGAAGGATTTTGGGGCCCACGATGCGAACGGACTCGAAACGCCCGCGACCACCTTCGATATGGACTCCCCGGAGAAGTTTCGCGGTCAGTTCCACGTCGAATGGCTTGTCGAGACCCACCTCGTATTCCTTTTCCACACCATGGGAGGGATGGAGGAGCTTCTGGGAAAGGGCACCATCATTGGTCATTAGCAAAAGCCCTTCGCTCTCCTTGTCGAGACGCCCGACATGAAAAAGATTCGCGTGTCCCTCCTCCAATAGATCGTAAACGGTGCGCCGACCGCGCTCGTCGGAGCGGGTCACGACATATCCACGGGGTTTGTTGAGCAGGAGGGTGAGCGGTGTGGCAGCACGGACAGGTTGGCCTTTGACCCTGACATCGTCGTCGGGACCAACGAGGGTGGCCAGGTTGTCTATGCGATGCCCGTTGATCACGACAAAGCCAGAGGCGATCAACTGCTCACAGGAACGCCGCGAACCAAGGCCTGCGGCGGCTAGAAAACGGTTAAGCCGCATGGGAAGCGGCGAAGGACTATTCCTCAGGCTTCGTTTTAGGAAGGCCGATCACACGCTGACCGTCCTTGAACTGACCGCGTTTGCGAAGAAGATCAAC
>CAWUMN010000179.1:0-3261 GCA_963923595.1 uncultured bacterium | reverse complement strand
CGGCGGCCTCCACGCCATCCCGAACCACTTGTCGCACCTGCTGGATCAGCTTTGATCGCTCCCGTGGCGCGGTTCCCCCTGCTTTTACTCCTCGCCCTGGTCGGGACGGGACCGCTCCTCGCCCTAGATCTCTCCAGGCCCCCGAATCCCGGGGAAATCCGGACGTTCGATCCGAAAACCTACCCCGCCATCGCCCGCAAAATCTCGGAGGCCTTGATGTCAGCATATGCCCCAGGAGAACGCGGCCGCCCGGGCATCGCCGGCAACGCCGCCTTCTCCGCATGGCTCGATTTTTACCGGGGCTGCGAGCTGATGGCCCGCCCGGCGGACGCCGAGACGATTCCGCTGGTGCGCCAGCATTTCTTCCGCGAACGCGCCACCGGAAAAATCTTCTACCTCCAGACCGGACAAGCGGTCCCCGACGCCTTGGAAACACTCTCCGACCGTGATTCGGCGACCCTCGCCGGGCAGACGAATGTCCGCGTCCAACTCGAAAAAGCCGCCCTGCCCGCGGGCTGCAAGCTCGCCAGCACCACGCTTGGCGAAATCGCGGGCAGGAATTTTTCCGGAGAATTCCTCTCGAGTCCCACATTGCTATCGGCGTTCTTTTCAACCCTCTCGGAGCGCGACCACACTCCGCTTGTCTTGAAAAACCTGCGCGACATCCGCGAGGCGAATCCCGCCAAGTGGCGGGAATACCAAAACCTCGCCATCGCCCTCGCCGTGGTGAACGACTCGCCGTTGCCCGATTTCTGGCCCCACATCCAGGTCACCCCCTCGCTGGTGCCGAGGGAAATTCCATCCGTCGCCACGCAGTTCTCCCGCTGGGTCGAGGCCAACGAATCCGGAAAGCTCGAACTCGATCTCCGCAAGCTCCCGCCCGACCGGCTGAAATTCGTCGTCGATGCCTTCGTTTCCGAATCCGAGATCGACTGGGCACGGAAAAATGTCCGCTACACGCGCTCGAATTTCGACCGCGCTTTTTCCGAGGTCACCTACCAGCCCGACCGCATTAAAAACAAACGCTTCTTCTGGAAATCCTCGCCCTACACGCTCGCGAACATCCGGCGCATGGGCGGCATTTGTGTCGACCAAGCCTACTACGCGATGATCGCGGGGAAGGCTCACGGACTCCCGACCCTCTTCTTCACCGGCCAAGGCAAGGACGGTGGCCACGCCTGGTTCGGCTACCTCAAGCGCGATGACAAATGGGAACTTGATGTCGGCCGCTACTCCCAGCAGAACTACGCCGTCGGCCAAGCCCTCGACCCTCAAACCTGGCAACCGATCAGCGACCACCAACTCCAACTCCTCGCCGCGCGATTCCGCGACAAACCCGAATTCGCCGCGTCGATGAACGACCTCGCCATGGCCGCGATCTTTGAAAAAAACGGCGACCCCGTCCGTGCCGATGCGGCCTATGCCAGCTCGGTCCAAACCTGTCCGCAAAACCCCGACGCCTGGGAGCGGCGAGGCGAATTCCTCGCCCGCACCAACGCCCCGTTGGAGGTGAGGCGCCAATTTCACGAAGACGCCATTCGCCGCCTCGGCTCCAGCCCCGACCTCAAAGTTCGCCATCAAGCCGCCATCGCGAACCTCCACCGCGAAGCTGGTGACCAATCCTCCGCGAACAAGGTTGAACAATCGATCGTCTCTCAAAACCGCCGCAGCCGCACCGACCTCAGCGTCGGCATCGCCGCGCAAAAGGTGAACGCCGCCATCGCCACCGGCAACCTCGACGCCGCCGCGTCCGAGTTCCACCGCCAACTCTACTCTCTCGGAAAAAGCGGCGGCGGGGATTTTGTGAAGCAAGTCGGCCTGCCGTTTCTCGAGGCCCTGATGAAAAACGGCCAAAATGCCCGCGCCCGCCGCGCCATTGGCACGATGCGCCAGCAACTCACCCCCGACCCCGGCAGCCTCCTCGACATCGCCCTCCGGGAACTCGAACTCTCCACCAAAAACCGGACAAAGGTGCAGTAATACCAGCCCGCGCACTCAACAGAGTGCGGCGGCCACAATCGATTCGCAACTCCCTTCCAAAAAGTCTGTTGCCTGCCATTACCACAACGACAAGCTCGGAAACCGGGATGCGGTGAGCGGGCTATTTCTTTTTCGATTCGGGAATGAGGAAGCCGGCATTGACCCAATCGGCGTGATCGGAGGCGATGCCGTTGCCGCCGTCTTTGACGACGAGGCGCACTTCCTTGAAGCGGCCGTTCATCTCGACATTGAAGTTCCATGTGGCGAGGTCTTTCGGCGTCAAGACAGGCGACTGGCCGAGGAGGACCGGTTTTTCGCCCATCTCCAAAACATCCCCGTAGATTTCGAACACGACGCTGGCGCGTTCGTCCTTGCGGGCCGAGTCATCCAGGCCGGCGGTGGCGACGAAACGCGTGGCGCCTTTCGGAATGGTGGCAACCGCCGTGGCGTTGGCATGGGTGCCGATGCCTTGGTCATAGGTTTTGCCGTCCAGGCTGGGCTTGCCGCCGATGTAGCGTTCGCCGAAGCGGGCTTGGCCGGCGGAGTTCTGCACGAACTTCGTGTTGCTGGCGTCAAGATAGACCGTGGGCAGCGGCGGAACGGGCGGCGCCGTGAGCTTGGTGAGAGGCGTCACTTCGATGGAAACGGCCGCCGCGGCCCTGCCGTCGCCACCGAGCGCCTCGACTTGGTAGGCGAGAGGTTTCTCCCGGGGGAATTTCGTATCGACGAAGACCGAAAGCGGCTCCGTGCTGACTTCGCCGTCACTCCGGGTCACGCGGTAGGCGGTAGCACCGCTGTCATCCCAATTCAGTGTGATCATGTTGAATTCGACATTCGCCTTGAGATTGGCGACGGGCGGCGGGAGGACATCGACGGCTTCGCCGCGCTCGAAGGCGACAGTCCATTTCACCTCGCGGCTGGTCGGGCTGGAGATGTTCGCCCGGATGCGGGGGCCGTCCTGCTTGATGTCGGCCTTGACCCCGGCGGCTTCGTCCTCCTCGGAAACCTCGATGCCGGTGGCGCGCCAGGATTCCTTCGAGGAGGGAACAACAATGCGAAGCTCGTAGGGGTCGTTGCCCACGAGTTTGCTCGTGGCGGAGAGTTCGGAATCCTCGGCATCCCACGCCTCGCCGGTGACATCGATGATGCCTTGGGTGACATGGCGCGAGGTGCTCAGGAGCTGGGGATTTTGGGAAACCGGACGGATCGCCATGATCCGGCTGGAAGCGCCGGGAAGGGTCGCGGTGAGGTTGCCGCTGAAAGGCGGCATGAACTTGTTCG
>CAWUMN010000178.1:0-3270 GCA_963923595.1 uncultured bacterium | reverse complement strand
CCCAGCAAAAAGAGCAGGAAGGGCAGCAGGGCCAGCAAGACCAGCAGGAAAAAGAGGGCAAGGAGCCGAAGGACGAGGAACAGAAAAACAAGGACAAGCCCAAAGAGCAGTCCGGCCAACCCGAGCAGGAGCCCGATTCCGAAAAGAAGAAACAGCCTCAGGCGCAACCCCAGGCCACGCCCACACCCGGCGACAAGAAGAAGGGGGACATCAAGAGCGCCAATGAACAACCCCAACCCACCCCGACCCCGGCCAGCGCCGCACAGGGCGTTCCCGCCCAGGCCGAGGAGGAGCAGGAGGGACAGATTTCACCCAGCCAGGCGCGCGCCCTTCTCAACGCCCTCCGCGGCGAGGAAGAAAAAGTGAACCTCATGGAAATCCAGCAATCCCCGCAAGATGTCCTCCGCGACTGGTAGCCACGCACCAATGATCCCAATCCGCACAGCCCTCGCCCTGCTTTTCGCCTTCGCCCTCGCGGCCAGCCTCCGCGCGCAAGAAGCCACCCTCGGCCTCGGCAGTCCGACCACCTCCCGGGGCCAGCAAGTTGAAATGGTTCTCACCGTGCGGGACGCCCGCTCCGCCGATGTGCCGGAAACCCTGAATGTCCCCGGCCTGCGGATTCAGCTTTTCGGCCGCTCGACGCGTTTCGAGATGAATAATTTTCAGATCACCTCGTCGCTCACCTTCACCTATACGGTGATTCCCGAGAGAACCGGCGAGTTCGACATTCCGCCAGTGGGCGTCCGAGTCGACGGAAAAACCATCCAAACAAATCCTGTCCGGCTCAGCGTGGTCGATTCGGCGCCGGGAATGCCATCCGCACAATCCGCGATGCCCACCACCACCGATCCCGGCATCACCCCGCCGATGCCGCAAGGCCAGGCTGTGCCATTTTTCGGAGAGTTGGTTCTTTCCAAGAAAAAAGCCTGGGTCGGCGAGCCGATCCCCGTCGAGTTGCGCTACTATTTTCTGGGCACGATCGGCGGAGAGGTCGGTGACCGCCCGAACCTCACGGGCGAGGGATTCACCACCCAAAAGCTCAACAATGTCCCAAAGCGCGAGCAAATCGTGAACGGTGATAACTATGTCGTCTTCGCCTTCCAAACCTCGATCACGCCTGCGAAATCGGGAATGCTCGAAATCCCGCCCGCCGCTCTGGAAGCGCGTCTGCAGCTCCCGGGTAGCGTCCCGCCGGGCTTCGACGACTTCTTCCGGAATTTTGGCGGCATGGTTCCGCCCGGCATGTTCACGAACGCGCGCCAGGTCGCTGTCGAAACACGCCCGGTCCAGATCGAGGTTTCCCCGCTGCCCAAGCAAGGCCGTCCCGAGAATTTCACCGGGGCGATCGGAAAATTCAAAATGGAGGCCTCGGTGAATCCGAAAAAAACCGGCCCCGGCGATCCCGTCACCCTCCGCGTGGTGGTATCGGGCCAAGGCAACTTCGACGCCATGGGCGCTCCCGTGCTGACCGGTGACGAAAATTGGAGAACCTATCCGCCGAGCGAGAAGTTCCAGCCCGCCGACGGCATCAATTTTTCAGGAGAGAAAGTCTACGAGTTCATGCTTGTCGCCCGGACCGACCAAACCCAGACGCCGGGCGTGAGCTTCAGCTATTTCGATCCCGACACCGGAAAATACGAGACACTTAAGCAAGACCCGATCGCCGTCGAAGCACGCGCGGGAGAGCCGAAGCAATCCGCTGAAGCAAGCAACGCCGAGCCGGCCGCCACGAAATCCGAAGGCGGCGCGGAAACCAAACCCTCGGCACCCGCTTCGCTCAAGCCGGCCGGCTCCTCGAGTTGGACGCTCCCGATCCTCAACCCCGCCTTTCTCATGGCGAACGCGGCCTTGGGATTGGTTTGGCTGCTTGCCCTGATCATCGTTGCGTTCCTTTTAATCTCGCGCTCCGAAGGCGGAATCCGCCGCAAAAAGGCTCGCAAAACCAAAGCCCTTCTTGCTGCGTTGCAGGATTGCCCGGACAGGGAATTCTTCTCCCGCGCGGCGGAGTGCCTGCGCTTCCAGCTCCATGTCGAAGACCACCCGCTCGAAGCCGACGCGGAACTCGACGGCCTCGATCTCGAGGATGACTCCAAGGAGGTGTTGCAGGACCTCCTGGCTCGCGACGCGGAGTGCAAATACTCCTTTGGCGCGATAGCCGCCCCCGAGCGCGAAACGCGTTCAAAGATTCTCGAAGCCCTCAAAAAAATCTCCTCATGATGATGCGCGACCGGATTCTCCGATTCTTTATGCCCCTCTGTGCGGCTCTGGCTGTGTCGGGAGGTTTTGCCCGAGCCGATTTTCTCGCTGATGCCCGCGACCGCGTCGCCCACGGCGAGCACAACTCGGCTATTCCGTATTTTGAAAAGTATCTCCAGGCCGAGCCGCCCTCCGCCGCCGCCTACTTCGAGTTCGGCCAAGCTCTCGCCAAGGTCGGCAAGGAGGCCGAGGCCGCGCTGGCCTTCCACCGCGCGTTGATTCTCGACCCCCGGTTCGCACCCGCCGAAACCGCCCTGCGCGAGGCGAACGCCCAGCTCGGCCTCACCTCGCCCTCACGAAATTGGCGCAACGCCGTCACCAGCCGGGTTCCCCTCGACGCCCTTGCGACCGGCGGCGCGGCCGCATTCTGGCTCGGAGGATTTTTGTTTTTGGCCGCCTTGATCGCCGTAAAATCCCGCCGCACCCTCCTCCCCTTCTCGCTCGTTGTGATCGTCTGCGGCGCATCGGCGCTGGTCCTGCTCTGGCTCGTCGATCCCCGCGAGACCGATTCCAGCGACGCCATGGTCCTCTCCACCAACGGTGCTGTTTTTTACAAAACCCCCTCCGAGGATCCCTCGCAAAAAATCACCACCCTCGGCCAGGGCAGCGTGGTGAAAATCCTTTCCAAGCGAGGACGCTGGGGCCACGGCGAACTGCCCGGCGGACAGCGCGGCTGGTTTTTGCTGGAGGGAACAACTCCCGTCATCCCCGCCGCGTGACACGATGGACCAGCCTGCTGGTGCTCATCGCGATTGTGGCCGCTCCGTCCCTTTTTGCCTGGCAAGAAACCCTCACCCCCGATCAGCCAGGCCCGTTTCCTGAAGTCGCTCCATTTGTCGCGAATTTCAAAATCGGCTGGTCTGAAATCGAGGCCGCGCGGTCCCGCGCCGAGATCACCTACAACGGCTCCCAAGTCGCTCTGGATGCGGGTGGAGGCACCCAGGGGCTGGCCCGCTCGCTTTACCAACTGGACGCCACATTTCAGGGAACTGTCGATCGCCCCACCCTCCACAC
>CAWUMN010000177.1:0-3274 GCA_963923595.1 uncultured bacterium | reverse complement strand
GAAGGAATCGGCCCACCCCCCACAAGAACGGCCCGTAGGCGATGAAGCGGGGCGCCGGTCTCAAGCAGGCGGTGGAGTTGCGTGGATACCAGCGAGAGGTGGGTCACCCGCTCATCCTCGATCAGATTTTTTGAATCAGGAAAAACCACAGCGGCACCGGAGAGCAGGCAACGAATCGCGATCGAAAAACCGCTCACATGGTTCAAGGGCATCTGAAGCAACCAACCGCAGCCTGGCTCCAGAGGGAGTTGGTGAGCCGATCCCTCGGCATTGGCGATGTGGGCGGCGAGGTCGTGGTAAACGACGCGGGCATTGCCACTCGAACCCGAGGTATGGAGAAGCGTGCCAAGTTGATCAAGGAGAGCGGGCGTTCCCCCCGCAGTAGGGAGATTTTCGAAGGTGGGCGGGACGCCCACACTCCTTGAATAAAATACAGACCCTCCGAGGTTTTGGGCGCGGCGGATGGCCTCCTCGTGCGGAAGGCGAAACGATATTGGAGCGACCACGGCTCCTTGCTTCAGCGCGCCGAGGAGAACCAAGAGATGGTCGAGCGAGGTTTTGGCCCAAGTCGCCACAATCCCTCCGGGCGTGACAGGCAAGGACTGCTCCAACTCCGAGTAACGAATCACGCGTCCGCTACCACGGTCGATCAACGCCGGTTCGTTGCCGAATCGATGGAGGTCAGAGAAGAACGAGGCGGGATTCATCGATGGCAGGAAGGGGTTGGTCCGCACGAAAAACAAAGCCTGAAAGATCGAGGCGTTTCGAAAGAACATCCGACTCCAGTCGCGAGTAGGTGTCCAGACCGGCAGAGGAAATCCTCGGAAGCGTAGCGGCGAATCGGCCGAGGGCGTGAATTCCCACGCCAGACTCGTAAGCGGCGCTGACGACCGAGGCCATTCCAAGGCGTTCGCCTACGAGAGCAAATTTACGGCAATACTCGAAGCCTCCCATGAGCGTGGGCTTGAGAACCAATGCTGCGGCTCCTCGGAATTTAACCAAGTCCGCGGGTGAAATTTCGCGAAGGGTTTCATCAAGGGCGATGGGACACACCACATGGGTGATCAATTCCGGCAGGCGTTGGGCGTCGGCCAGAGGTTCCTCGAAATACTCGACCGGAAATTCGCGCAGGCTCTCCGCGATGCGGAGGGTTTCCTCGAAAGACCAGGAGCGATTGGGATCAAGGCGGAGTTGGCAGAGATTTTGAGTTTCGCGGGTGATCTCTGCGACAAAATCCGCAAGGCGCGCTGACTCGATACGCGAGGTCTTGATTTTGAGGCAACGGCATCCCTGGCTGAAGGCGCGAAGAGCTCCGGCGAGGATTTCGTCAGCAGTTCCATCCAGAAGGGCGTTCAGGGGGACTTCATTTCGGAGGGGCGTCCAATTCGCCTCAAGCGCCTCGAAAGCACAGCGGAGCGAGGCGGGAACGAAATCCTCGCCGCGATCCAAGCTGTCCTTCACCTCCTCGAGAGTTTCGCGACTCCAGCCAGAAAGCGGCGCGGCGTCGCCCCAGCGCGCTCCTTGGCGAAGAAGAATTCCTTCGCGAATTCCTCCGCCGACCAGCGGAAGGCGGTAGAGATAAGCGCGCGCAGGGTTCACATCATCAGGAACACCGAAACAAGAATCGCGAGAAAGAGGCTGGCGATTCCAGCATGGGGAAGGAGGTCGTTAATCATGCGCGGATCACGCAGCCGGGCGAGCGGAGCGCCGACACGGAGCGCTGCGAGAAAAGCTGCGATGGCGCACAACCAGCCTCCGCCATGGAATGGCAGTAAGAACAACGGAACCAGCGCCGGCACAAAAAGGAAGAAAAGAATTTCGACCCGCGCGAACTTTTCGCCGAAGCGGACGGCGAGCGTTTTTTTCTTCGCCCGTTGGTCGGTTTCGCGGTCACGGAGGTTGTTGAGGGCAATCAGGACAACCGAGTAGGAACCCGGCATTACGCCGAGCCAGAGGGCGTCCGGCGAAAAACTCAGCGCTTGGACAAAGTAAGTTCCCGCCGTGGCTACGAGGCCGAAAAACAGAAATGTGAAAACCTCGCCGAGTCCGAGGTAGGCCAGCGAAAACGGCCCGGCGGTGTAGAGGATCCCGAAGAGGATCGAGGCGAGTCCGATCGCAACCACCGGCCAGCCCGCGCGGAGTGTCAGAAAAACTCCTGCCGCTGTGGCGAGGAGAAAAATGAAAACCATCCCCAGAAAAACCGTGCGGGGTTTGAGCAGGCCCGAGGCGGTGACGCGCACCGGGCCGAGGCGCTCCGAGGTGTCGGCGCCTTTTTTGGCGTCCCAGTAATCATTGGCGAGATTCGTGGCGATCTGGATGCAAATGGCCCCGAACAAGGCGGCGAGCGCGGCGGGGAGGTTTCCCTTGGATTGCGAGAACGCCAAGGCGCTGCCGAGGAGAACGGGCGCGATAGCGGCAAAGAGGGTTTTCGGACGGCTCGCGAGCACCCAGGCTTTGATCGACGCGGCGGTTGTGGCGCTCACGGGCGCTTGGGGAATTTGCTGAAGTCCGGTTTGCGTTTTTCGACAAACGCATTCCGACCCTCCTGCCCCTCCTCGCTCATGTAGTAAAGAAGCGTGGCGTTGCCAGCGAGTTCCTGGAGACCAGCCTGGCCGTCGCAATCGGCGTTCATCGCGGCCTTGAGGCAACGAATGGCGAGAGGGGATTTTTCCAAAATCTCGCGGCACCATTTCACCGTCTCGATTTCAAGATCGGCGTAGGGGACGACCGTGTTAACGAGTCCCATGTCGAGGGCCTGCCGGGCGTCGTAAGCGCGGCAAAGAAACCAAATCTCGCGGGCTTTTTTCTGACCCACAATCCGGGCCAGGTAGCTCGACCCAAAGCCTCCGTCGAACGAACCCACGCGCGGGCCGGTCTGGCCGAACTTGGCGTTCTCGGCAGCAATGGTGAGGTCGCACACGACATGGAGCACATGGCCTCCGCCGACCGCCCAGCCGGCAACCATCGCGATGACGGGCTTCGGGCAGTTGCGGATCTCGCGCTGGAAATCGAGGACATTGAGACGCTCGACGCCATGAGAGTCGGCGTAGCCCGCATCGCCACGGATTTTCTGATCGCCCCCGGAGCAGAAGGCGTGTTCGCCCTCGCCGGTGAGAATGATCACGCCGATCGAGGAATCATCGCGGGCTTCTTGGAGAGCGCGGCGCATTTCCTCGACGGTGAGTGGACGAAAGGCGTTGCGGCGTTCGGGACGGTTGATCGTGATCTTCGCGATGCCTTCGGCTTTTTCGTAGCGGATGTCCTCGAAGGTTCC
>CAWUMN010000176.1:0-3274 GCA_963923595.1 uncultured bacterium | reverse complement strand
CGGGCCTCTAGGTCTTTGAGGAGCTTGGTATCGCCGCCGTAGAGCGATTGGGCTATCCGGGCGTTTTCGAATTCGAGGGTAAGGGTTTCCATCAAACAGTCGGCAAACTACTTGTAAGCATAAACCAAGGCCCAGCCGGTGCGCTCCACGGGGGATTTGTGCACGGTGACGATGGCGTAGTAGGTGCCGGTTTTTTTGGGGGCGACCTTCGTAGTGACGAGGAATCCCGGGCGGGATGTCTCCTCACTGACGAGTTGGCCGTTGGAATCGTAAATTGCGAGCGAGAGCACGGCTTTTTTCACATCCGTGCCAAGGCAGAACATGTAGTTGTTGCCTTTGAAAAGCTGGGCTTGGATCGCCTGCTTGTCTTTCACGCCGAGGTCGCCGCCCCAGGCGTCCTCGCGGACATTAAAGCCCTGCTTCACAAACGGCGTTGCGGCCTCGTAGGCGAAAGACAAGGCGTCGTCGACATACGCAAACACCGGGGCCAGGGCGAGCAGTGGGAGTAAAATGAGCAGGGATTTTCTCACGCGAATCAAGCTCCCTGACCTGTGATCGACACCACGGTGTCGCGGGTCATTTCATTGATCTTCTTCACATTATCTAGCGAAATATTGTCTCCATTTTTCTCGCCGATGAGCGGGCGAATATCCTCGAGCATTTTGCGAATGCGAACGACGAAGCGGTCATTCGAGAGACGCTTGCTCGAGAGCGTGCCGAGTTGTTTGGAAAAATAATTGAGCAGCGCGGGTTGATGGAGGAG
The DNA here is from genome assembly GCA_963923595.1 of uncultured bacterium. Taxonomy (GTDB): domain Bacteria; phylum Verrucomicrobiota; class Verrucomicrobiia; order Chthoniobacterales; family Terrimicrobiaceae; genus UBA967. The sequence goes on along the minus strand of CAWUMN010000176.1, from coordinate 2,511 downwards.
TTCCGCGCCTTCAGGCGTGTAGGTTTTGCGGACAATCGAGGTCAAAACCTGGGTGCCGCGAATCCAGCCGCCCATGCTCACGAGTTGGGCGAGTTCGTTGTCACCGAGTTCCTCCATCGCGCCTTTGACATCATGGAGGGCGCCGTCGAATTCCTTGCGCACCGCAGCCCAATCCTTGAGATCGGCCTTGTCGGTGATGCTCTTGGCGCGTTCGAGCACGGCTTTTTCTACATTGATCGCTTTTGAGAGAGCGAGCACGCGACGGCCGATTTCCTTCACGCGCTCGGGGTCCTCGGCCTCTACGGCGACGAAACCCTCGGCGATCACGGTGCCGAGCAGCAGCGCGACTTGCGCGCGGTTGCCGGTTTGTTTTCCCAAATTCTCGCGCTGCTCGCCGCGCCAGTTCGGGTTGCCGAGTTTGTCGAGCACGCCGAAAACCTCGCTGGGCACGGGAACGACGACATCGTCAATCGACTGGGCGGGAAACTGGGAGAGGTCGATGGAGTCGGCGGGCTTCTGCGCCACGCAAACGCCGGTGAGAGCCGCCGCGCAGAGCAGGGCGGACACCGTTTTCGGTAGGGTCGGCATTTTCAAAATTGAGCGTTGTTGTGCCACCGGGCTCGGGTTAGAACTCGGTCGCTGAATCTGGAATGAATCCCGAAAGATTACAACATCTTCTTCAGGCCGCCAAAGGCCGCCGCATCCTTGTCGTGGGCGATGTGATGCTTGATGAATTCGTCTGGGGCAAAGTCTCCCGCATCTCGCCGGAGGCTCCGGTGCCGGTCGTCGAGGTCCACGAGGAAACCTGCTACCCCGGCGGTGCGGCGAATGTCGCTCGCAACCTCAGCCCCTTCTGCGCGGAGGTTCACCTCTGTGGCCTCGTCGGCAGTGATTCGCACGCCGAAAAACTCCGCGGCCTGCTCGCTGCCGAGAGGATTTCCACCGGCGCCCTCGTTGCCGATCCCACTCGCTCGACGATCGTAAAAACCCGCATCGTCGCCCGCCAGCAACAGGTAGTGCGCGTGGACCGCGAACGCCGCAGCCCGGTGGGTGTCGAGGTTTTGGAGCGGGCTTGCGCGGCGATCGAGTCGCTTCTGCCGCAGGTGGACGCCGTGATTTTCGAGGATTACGGGAAGGGATTTCTCGGTCAGGAACTCAAAGACCGCGCGACCCAAATGGCCCGCCAAGCCGGGAAATACCTCTCCGCCGATCCGAACCCCACGAATCCGCTCGATTGGCGCGGGGTCGATCTTTTGAAGCCCAACCGCTCCGAGGCTTTCGCCATGGCCGGGCTTCAGGACCCCGGCGCGGCCGGGAATCCTCTCTCCGACGCCCCTCTCCTCGAAACCGGCTCGATCCTTTTGAAAAAATGGGACCTCGCCGCCCTGCTGATCACGCTCGGCGAGCACGGCATGATCCTCTTCCGTCGCGACGCCGAGCCCTACCACACGCCCACGCGGGCTAGGGAGGTTTTCGATGTCTCGGGTGCGGGCGACACCGCGATCGCGCTTCACACGCTCGCCGTTTGCGCCGGGGCCACGCCCGCCGAGGCGGCCGAAATTTCCAACCATGCCAGCGGCGTCGTCGTCGCCAAACTCGGCACCGCCACGCTCACCGCACAGGAGTTGATCGAGTCCTTCCACAACCATGAGTGACCGCCGCGCGGTATTCCTCGATCGCGATGGCACGCTGATGGAGGAGGTCAACTACTGCAACGATCCCAAGACCGTGCGCGTTTTTCCCGGAGCCCTCGAGGCGCTCCAGCGTTTGCGCCAAGCCGGCTGGCTGACGATTGTCGTCACGAACCAAAGCGGCCTCTCGAAAGGCAAAATCACGCCCGAGCAATACGAGGCGGTGAACGCCGAATTCCTCCGCCAAATCCCCGGCGCCATCGATGCGGTGTATTTCGCGCCCGACCATCCCGAAAACCCCACCCCACGCCGAAAGCCCGGCACCGGGATGTTGGAGGAGGCGGCGCGCGAGCACGGAATCGACCTCTCGCGGAGTTGGATGATCGGCGACAAGGCGATCGATGTGGAATGCGGCCGCCGCGCCGGTTGCCAGACGGTTTTGGTCCGCACCGGCTACGGCGCAACGCTCGAAAACACCGGCGCCGACTTCGTGCACGAGGGAGTCGTCAGCGCCTTGGAGAGAATCTGCGCCCTTTGACGGAGCGGGTCAGTTTTTTTCCACCTTCGGGTTAGTGAAGCCCGAAATCAAAAACAGAAAAGCCGCCACGCAGATGCAGGAGTCGGCGACATTGAAGGCTGGCCAGTGGCCATACCACGGCAGGATGACATCCAGGAAATCAACTACATAGCTGTGGAGGACTCTGTCGGTGAGGTTGCCAAGGATTCCGCTCGCGAGGAGCGCCGCGCCGATGCGGGTGGGGGCGTCCAGAAAGCATCCCCGCCGCGCCATCACAGCCACGGCGATCAGGGCGACCGAGGCGAGGCCGATGAAGAAGGCGTTGTTGTCCTTCAACATTCCAAATGCCGCGCCGGTATTGTG
>CAWUMN010000175.1:0-3304 GCA_963923595.1 uncultured bacterium | reverse complement strand
GGAAAAATCCAGCGCCGGCGCATGGGCTCAGGCGGCGAGGCGGTTCGAGCGGCCGGGCAGGCGCGAGTAAAGGCGGTCGAGCGCCTTGGCGGTGGACGCCCAGGAAAAATCCCTCGCGCGGTTTCGCTCCTCGAGCAGGCTCTTGGTGGCGGCGGGCAACTGGGCTGCGCGGAGCATCGCATCGATCAACGCCTCCACCGAATGACGATAGAAAACGACGCCGTTCCCCTCGCCTGTGACAGGGTCGAAATCCCTGACAAGTTCGTGGAGTCCCGCGCTTTGTTCGACGACCGGAACGATCCCGGCGCGTTGGGCCGAGCGGAAAAAGACACAGCCCGGCTCGAGCGCTCCTGGCACCAGCACGAAATCGGCGGCTTGGAGTAGCCGTTCCTGCTCAGCGGCCGAGGGTTCCGAAAAATGCACCATCCCGCCCGCGCGGCGGCGGAGGGCGATTTGGATGGCTTCTCTCTTTGACTCGGAGACGGCACCGATCAGCACGACCAAAACCTCGCCCATCGGCAAGCGCGACAATGCCTCGCAAAGAAGGCCGAGGCCGTCCTCGCCGGTCGAACCCGCGTGGGCCACAAAAACGGCGCGCGCGGTTTTCCCGGTGGACTTGAAAAGCGCCTCGCGCACGGCGGATTTTTCCTTCGCCGAAACCGCGGCGGACGCCGACAAATCGAGACCCGGGGCGATGCCTTCTAGCTTGGCGGCATTCTGCCGAAGGACATTTTCCAACCCGCAGCCATGCTCCGGCGTTTGCATCGCGGCGAGGTTCAGCGCGCCGGGCAGGACGACCGAGTTCGCGCAGGCGATGCCGGCCTTGAGGAAATTCATGCTCCCGTAGAACTCGAGCACATTCGCGAACCACTCGCCGGGCAGGTTCGTAAGCGCGAAATCATGGCTCCAGAAATGCCCCTGGTATTCGAGGCTCACAGGCGACAGGACGGTGGGAATCTCGAGGCGCTGATCGCGCGCGAAGACCGGCACGAGCGCGGTCTGCCAACCAAGGGCGTGCACGATGTCCGGAGACTCGCGGCGGGCGAGTTCGACGACGGCCTTCGAGAAAAAAATGAAGCGCGCGGCGTTGTCCTGATAGTCGCGGCCGTCCATGCCGTAGAGCCCGGTGCGGTCGAAAAACTCGTCGCGCTCGAGGAAGACCAGCCGCACCCCGCCGGGGCCGGACGCCTCCCAAACCTCGGCCGGAAGGCGGTTCGCGCCGAGCTCGATGTTCAGCCGGAGTTTTCCTCGCTTGAGTCCCGCGATGCGGCCCTCCCGGATGCATCGGTAGAGCGGCAGAACGACCGTGGTCTCGTTCCCGGCGGCGGCCGTCGCGGCGGCCAAACGCTCGACATATCCGGCGAAATCCCCGGTCTGCGCGAAGGGGGCGAATTCGCTCGCGGCGATCAGAATTTTCATGGGCGGATCATGAACAGCGCGGCGCGGGGGAGTCGAACCAAAAGAAAAACCCCGCCGAAGCGGGGTTTTCGTGAAAATTTGTCGCGGGAAGCGGCTTACTTGCCGGCCTTCTCCTCGATGTATTTGATGACATCGCCCACGCTCTGGAGCTTCTCGGCGTCCTCGTCGGGAACCTCGACTCCGAATTCCTCCTCGAAGGCCATCACGAGCTCGACAGTGTCCAGCGAATCCGCACCCAGATCCTCGATGAAGGAGGCGGTGGGAGTGACTTGCTCGGCGTTCACGCCAAGCTGCTCGACAATGATATCTTTGACTTTTTCTTCGATGGATTTTTCAGACATGGGATTTAGGTTGGTTGGGATGTCACTAATGAGCGCCCCGGCGGTTTGCAACAAGGAAAATCTTGGTCGAATCCCGCAAGGCGGGCGGTAAATTTGCCGATCGAACCGATAAATCAAGCGCAAACTGCCCAATGAAACCCGTGATCTACGAGCGCTCGGTCGAAATTCCTGCGACGGTGGAGGAATTGTTCCGCTTCCATGAAAACCCGCACAACATTTCCAAAATCGCACCCGCCTCGCTGCGGGTCGAGTCGGTCGAGTGCGAGGAGGCCGCGCGGGCGGGCGGCGTTTTCAAAATCCGCGCGGCGCAATTCGGCGTGCCGATCCGGTGGACGGGAAAATGGGAAAAGGTCGAGCCGCCGCGCCTGCTCCTCGACATCGCGCTGGACTCGCCCTTCGCGGTCTGGCGTCACAGCCACCTATTCGAACCCGCGCCGGGCGGATGCCGCATGACCGACCGGGTCGAGTATTTGCTGAAAGGCGGCTGGGCCGGTGGGCTGGTGTCGCGGTTTGCGATGCCGGTGTTTTTCGCCGGAATGTTCCGGGCGCGCCACGCGGCGACGCGGCGGTTTTTCAGTAAATCCGCGCGGGGATCTCGTAGCTCCTCGGCCGCGTGAGGCGCTCGACGAGGCGGGTCCAGGTTTCCTGACCGGCGAGGATTTCGATTTCGACGCGCATGTAGAGGATCGGCACCTCGGGGTTCATGATGCGCGGGATGCGGACGGCGTCCTTCTCGGTGGTGAGGACGGCATCGACATTGCGGCGGGCGCAGCGTCGGACGAAGCGCTCGATCTCCTTGAGCGAGTAGCGGTGGTGGTCGGCGTAGCTCTGCGTGAGTTCGATCTCGGCGCCGAGCCCGGCGAGGGCCTGCTCGAAACTCTCGGGAACGGCGATCCCGCTGAGCGCGCCGATCCGCAGCCCCTTCAGATATTCCAGCGGGCGGACCTCGCCGGATACGAAATCCTTCAGGTGCTTCGGACGGTGGGTGCACTCGATGATGTCGGCGGTGCGGTTGTAGCGGCGAATGCGGCGGATGAGTTCGGAGTTGTCCGAACCGTCGCACTTGGTGAGGAAAATGTGGGTGGCGCGGCGGAGGTTTTCGGGCGGTTCGCGGAGGGTTCCGCGCGGGAGCATGTGCTCGTTGCCGAACGGCGCCTGGCGGTCGACAAGCGTGATCTCGAGGCCGTGCCGCATTTTCACATACTGGAAACCGTCATCGAGGATCAGGACATCGGACCCGAATTCCTCGATCGCGTGGATGCCGCTCCGCACACGGTCGCGGTCCACCAGCACCACGACGCCTCGGAGGTTGTTCGCGAGCATGAACGGCTCGTCGCCCGCCGTGCGCGAATCGAGGAGGAGCGAGACGCCATCGGAGACGACTCGGGGGGTGAAAACTTTCTTCCGCCGGGTGAAGCGGTCGACAATCCTTAGGAAGAGCGGCTTGGGAACGCTCTTGTAGCCCCGGCTGAGTATCGCCACGCGGCGCCCGCCCTGCTGCAGCGCACGGGCGAGCATTTCGACGACGGGAGTTTTTCCCGTGC
>CAWUMN010000174.1:0-3346 GCA_963923595.1 uncultured bacterium | reverse complement strand
TTCTTTCCGGCGTTCGAGAACCAATTCGACTCCGGCGAAGTTCTCCTCACCACCGCCGAGTTCGAAACCCGCCGCCACCGCCGGATCAGTCCAATCCATCCGATCGGTTCGAGAAGTTAAAACACTCCCCCGAGCGGCCCCCCGAAAAAAATCCCTTGCCCTCGAAAAATTCACTGATACTTTGATCAGCGTTCTGGGGGGAACAACAGCCCACTGTAGCATTCGCTGCGGTGGGCTGTAACTTTTCTGGGGCATCACGCTTTCGCGTTCGACTACGCGAATTTCCGCATTTCAAAAAACCCGCCTTGCCCTTTAGATAGCCGGTTCACCTTTTCATCATGTTTGCTTGGATCCTGAAAAAAATCGTCGGCAGCAAAAATCATCGCGAGTTGCGCCGCATGATGCCGGTCGTCAAAAAAATCAACGAACTCGAAACCGCCCTCCAATCCACTCCGGATGAGGCTCTGCGGGCGAAGACCCTCGAGTGGAAGGACCGCCTCTCCAAAATCTCCGACTCCGCCCAACTCGCCGACGAACTTGATGCGATCCTCCCCGAGGCTTTCGCCGTAGTCAAAAACGGCGCGCGCCGCCTTTGCGGAAAAACCGTCGATGTCTGCGGACACCCGCTCACATGGAACATGGTCCACTTCGATGTCCAACTTATCGGCGGCATGGTTCTTCACAAAGGCCGCATCGCCGAGATGGCAACCGGCGAAGGCAAAACCCTCGTCGCCACCCTCGCCGTCTACCTCAACGCCCTCTCCGGCCGCGGTGTTCATGTCGTCACCGTGAACGACTACCTCGCCCGGCGCGACGCCGAGTGGATGGGCCAGCTCTATCAATTCCTCGGCCTCACTGTTGGCGTGCTTCAAAACGACCAGACCCCCACGCACCGCCGCGAACAATACGCTTGCGATATTGTCTATGGCACGAATAGCGAGTTCGGCTTCGACTACCTCCGCGACAATGGCATGGCCACCTCGCGCGACCAACAGGTCCAGCGCGGCCATTACTTTGCCATCGTGGACGAAGTGGACTCGATCCTCATCGACGAAGCCCGCACTCCGCTCATCATTTCCGGACCCGCCACGGTTTCCACCCATCAATATGATCGATTCAAACCACTTGTAGATCAGCTGGTTAAAAGACAGGCAACGCTGTGCAACAAGCTCGCCAGCGAGGTCAAGGAACTCGTCGATGCCGGCAAACCCGCCGAGGCCGGACGCACACTTTTCAAACTCAAACTCGGCCAACCCCGATCGAAAGCGCTCCTCCGCCATCTCGAAGACCCGGAAATGCGCAAGCTGATGGACAAGGCGGAGTTGGAGTTTTACAAGGACACCGAGGGCAAGGCTGCGCTTGTCGCCCTCAAGGAGGAACTCTACTTCACCATCGAGGAAAAATCCCACGAGGCCGACCTCACCGAAATGGGCCGGACTTACCTCAACCCCGACGATCCGAACGCCTTCACCTTGCCCGACTTGTTAACGGAATTCGCTGATATCGAGAACGATCAGTCGATTTCAGCCTCCGACAAAACCGCCAAAAAGGCCGAGCGTCAACAGCATTGCGACGCCCAAGCCGAGCGCATTCACAACATCACCCAACTCGTCAAAGCCTACTGCCTCTACGAGAAGGATGTCGAATATGTCGTTGAGGAAAACAAGGTTATCATCGTCGATACCTTCACCGGACGCAAAATGCCCGGCCGCCGCTGGTCCGATGGACTCCACCAAGCCGTCGAGGCCAAGGAAGGTGTCCAAATCGACCGCGAAACCCAAACCCTCGCCACGATCACGATCCAAAATTACTTCCGCCTCTACCACAAACTCGCCGGCATGACCGGAACGGCGGAGACAGAGGTCAGCGAGTTCCATGATATTTACCGATTGGATGTCAATGTGATCCCCACCAATCGTGTCGTCCAGCGCCGGGACGAGAACGACCGCATCTACAAAACCCGCCGCGAAAAATACAACGCCGCCATCGAAGCGATCAAGGAAGTCCATGCCTCCGGCCAACCCGTCCTCGTCGGCACCGCCAGCGTGGAGGCGTCGGAGTTGTTGAGCCGCATGCTCAAGCTCCAGAAAATCCCGCACACCGTCCTCAATGCCAAATACCACATGCAAGAGGCCGAGATCGTGTCCCGCGCGGGCCTCAAGGGCGCCGTCACCATTTCCACCAACATGGCCGGCCGCGGCACCGACATCAAACTCGGCGAAGGGGTTTCCGAGCTGGGCGGGCTTTTCGTCCTCGGCACCGAGCGCCACGAGTCGCGCCGCATCGACCGCCAGCTCCGTGGCCGTTGCGCCCGCCAAGGCGACCCCGGCCGCTCGCGCTTCTATGTGAGCTTCGAGGACGACCTGATGCGAAATTTCGGTGCCAGCGACCGCATGACGAAAATCATGGAAACCTTCGGCCTCAAGGAAGGCGAGGAGCTCGAGCACCCCTGGCTCAACCGCAGCGTCGAAACTGCCCAGAAACGCGTTGAGCAACGGAACTACATGATCCGCAAGCGGACTCTGGAGTTTGATGATGTCATGAACCAACAGCGCGAAGTCATCTATGGCTATCGTAACGAGGTCATGGATTCCGACAATCCGCGCGAACTCATCCTCGAAGTCATCGGCGAAGTCGTTCCGAAAAAAGCCGCCGCATTTCTCGAGTCCATGGAAGGTGAGGAACCCGACTACGACGGTCTGCTCCACTGGGTCAACACCACCTTCCCGCTCGCCCTCTCCCAGGAAAAAGCCGCCTTCCCGACCCGCTCCATCGAGGAAAACGCCAAATTCCTCGTGGAAACCATCACTGCCTCCTACGAGCGCAAGTCGGCTCTCGAGCACCCCGAAGCCCTCAAGGGTCTCGAGCGCTACATCATCCTCAACGCCATCGACCGCCTCTGGCAGGAACACCTCTACGCCATGGACGGACTCCGCGAAGCCGTCTACCTCCGAGCCTTTGGCCAAAAAGACCCACTCGTCGAATACAAAAACGACGCCTACGCCATGTTTGTGGACCTGATGGACACCATCAAAGGCGAGGTTTTGAACAACCTCTTTCGCAGCACGACGAACCTCCAAGCCTTCGAATCCCTGCTCGCCAACCTCCCCACCTTCCTCTCCCGGCCCGAGCAGAATCTAAATCCCGAAACCACGCCGTCCGGTCAAGCCACCTCCCCTACCCCCGACCAACCGCCCGCTCCCAAGTTTGAACTCCCCCTCAAGCGCGAACTCCCCAAAGTCGGCCGCAACGACCCCTGCCCCTGTGGCTCCGGAAAAAAATTCAAATCCTGCTGCGGCCGCACCGCCTGATCAAAATTTTGTTCCACATGGAACAAAATCTAAAT
>CAWUMN010000173.1:0-3365 GCA_963923595.1 uncultured bacterium | reverse complement strand
TACGAATACGGTCTTTTCAAACAGGAGTTCCGCAACGGCTACCAAGTCGAACTCCCCGACGCCTGGATTCGATACGGCTCGCCGTGGGAAATCATCCGTCCCCAATACATCCAGGAAATTCCAGTCTACGGCCGAGTGGAGGCCCTCACCGACGCCACCGGGCAGACGCGCCACGAGTGGGTGGACCACCGCAAAATCATCGGCGTGCCGTATGACATTCCGATCCCCGGCTATGGCACCGAGACGGTGAACTTCCTCCGCCTCTGGGAATCCAAGGCACCCGAGGAATTCGATTTCGATGCCTTCAACCGCGGCGGCTACGAGGAGGCGGTCCGTCAAAAAAACACCGTCGAGACGATCTCAAAAGTCCTTTACCCGAACGACCACACCGAGGCTGGCAAGGAACTCCGCCTGCTCCAGCAATACTTCTTCGTCGCCTGCTCGCTCCGCGACATCATCCGCCGTTTCGAGCGCGACAACACAAACTGGGAGACCTTCCCGGAAAAAGTCGCCATCCAACTCAACGATACCCACCCCGCCATCGCCATCGTCGAACTCCAGCGTCTCCTCACCGACGAATACGACATGCCGTGGGAACAGGCTTGGTCGATCGTCACCCGCACCTTCGGCTACACGAACCACACCCTCCTCCCCGAGGCTTTGGAAAAATGGAGCGTCGCCTTGTTCCGCAAAGTCCTTCCGCGACACCTCCAGATCATTTTCCTCATCAACAAATTTTTCCTCGAGGAAGTGCAGGCCAAATGGCCCGGCGACCTCGACAAGATGCGCAAACTCTCGCTCATCGAGGAGGGCCACAACCAGATGGTCCGCATGGCCCATCTCTGTGTCGTCGGCAGCCACTCGGTCAATGGCGTTGCCGCGCTCCACACTCAACTCCTCCGTAGCGATCTCTTCCCCGAATTCGACGCACTCTACCCGACCAAATTCAACAACAAGACAAACGGCATCACCCCGCGCCGCTGGCTCGTCGCCTGCAACCCGCGCCTCGCTGACCTCATCACCCGCAACATCGGCTCGGGCTGGGAGCGCGATCTCGACAAGCTCCGCGAACTGGAACCCTTCGCCGACGACGCCTCGTTCCGCGAGGAGTTCATGTCGGTGAAACATGCCAACAAGGAACGCCTCGCCGAGCGCATCCTTGAGGAGTGCGGCGTGAAGGTCGACCCGTCCGCGATGTTCGATGTCCAGATCAAGCGATTGCACGAATACAAGCGCCAACACCTGAATCTCCTTCACATCCTCGCGCTCTACCGCCGCCTGATCCAGAATCCAAAACTCGACATCCCGCCCAGGGTTTTCATCTTCGCCGCGAAGGCCGCACCCGGCTACGACATGGCGAAATTGATCATCAAAGCGATCAATTCCGTCGGCGCGAAAATCAATGCCGACAAGCGCATCAAGGACAAGCTGAAGGTCGTCTTCATGCCGAACTACCGCGTATCCGTCGCCCAGCGGATTGTCCCCGCCGCCGACCTCTCGGAGCAAATCTCCACGGCCGGCAAGGAGGCCTCGGGAACCGGCAACATGAAGCTCGCCCTCAACGGCGCCCTCACCATCGGCACACTCGACGGTGCGAATGTCGAAATCCGAGAGGAAGTCGGCGACGAGAACATTTTCATCTTTGGAAACACCGTCGAACAGGTCCACGAATTGCTGGCGAAAGGCTACAACCCCTCGAGTTACTACGACCGCGACCCCGAACTCGCCGCCGTGATTGATTGGCTCGGCTCCGGAGAGTTCACAGCCGACGAGGGCCATGAAATCCTTCTGCCGCTTCGAGACAATCTTCTCTACCACGATCCCTTCCTCTGCCTCGCCGACTTCCGCTCCTATATCGACATGCAGGATGAAGTCGCCCGCGTCTTCCGCGACAAGCCGAAGTGGTCCAAAATGGCTGTCATGAACACCGCCCGCGTCGGCAAATTCTCCAGCGACCGCACCATCGCCGAATACGCGAAGGACATCTGGAAACTGAAACCCGTGAAAGTGAAGTAGCGCGGACCGCCAACTCCCGCGTCGGGACTTTCCTTACTTCAATGTCCAATCCGATCGCTTTGAAAAATGGCAATACACGTTTGGATTTTGCGATGCCGTTTTTGAAAAGGCGGCCAAGTTTTTTGCGAAATCCTCTGGTCACCTCCGGCTTCGATTCGCCTCTTCGAGCACAGTTGGGTTTGGTGGGTGCGTGCCTACAAAACTCGTTATAGAGCTTGGTTATGAGTCGGCGGGACAGGCCGCCGGGACTCGGAGTTTTTGAAATCGGCTTGGAATTGCTTTGGCGACTTGCCGCTATCTGCGCGGAAGATGCGGTGAAGATGGTTCGTTCGACTGAAACCGCAGGCGGATGCGATGCCTGAAATTTTGAGACTACTGTGGCGCAGAAGGTCCTTCACTTTTTCAAGTCGGACGCGCGTGATCTCTTGGCCGATCGTCCGCCCGATTTCCCGTTTAAACGCGACCTCGAGTGGACGCCGGGAAAGTTTTGTTTCCGCAACAATGTCGCGCACCTGCAGTGCGGAATTTGAAAAGTTGCCCCAAATGAAGCGCAGGGCCCGGGCCACCTCGATGTTTTCGACCGCGAGAATGTCCGAACTATGGCGCGTGGTGATGCCTTTTGGCGGGACCAAAACTGGTCGACTCGGAGGATTTTTGCCATCCATCAGTCGCTGAAGCAGGGCCGCCCCTTGGTAGCCGACGCCCTCGAGGTCGTGCATCACGCTGGTAAGCGGCACGGTCACGGACTCACAGAGGAGTTCATCATTGTCCACCCCGGCGATGGCCGCCTGCTCTGGAACGGGGATGTCGGCTTGCTGGCAGGCGCTCAAGACATTCGCGGCGGCGCAGTCATTGTAACAAAAAATCGCAAGAGGCTTTGGCAGTTTGGCAAGAACCTTGCTAATCCGCGAAAGGTTCCCCGCCCAATTTCCCTTCCATCGAAAATTTTTCAGCTCATGGAGCGGCGGAAGCTGGAATGTGCGGAAACCCGCTTTAGCCACAGCATCCGAAAATCCCTGACAGCGCTCCTCGTTGAGCAGGTCATTGGTAAAGGGAAACCAAGCGAAATTCCGGTAGCCGCGCTCGAGGAAATGACGAGCGGCAATTTGCCCGATGGCGCGGTTGTCACCGTCCACAAATGGAACGCCGAGGTCTCGACGCACATGGGTTAATTCGACGCGGGGCACCGGCGACGCTCGAATGAAATCGGCGAGTTCGTTCCAGTATCCGACATGGGAAATAATACCATCCCCCTTCCAACCATGTGGAATTGACGCCGCATACAACATGTCGGTTGTAAGATGCCAGTTGTGCTCTCGGGCAAATTTGGCGACGCCTCGATAAAGACC
>CAWUMN010000172.1:0-3381 GCA_963923595.1 uncultured bacterium | reverse complement strand
CCCGCGAAAAAGATTGCCCTGATTCTTTCGAAGGATATTTTACCCAACTCGCGCGTGGCTGACGCAGCCGCAGGCCGTTTTCCTATTTTTCCTACAGGGAATCGGTTGCGACAATAAACAAGGAACAATCAACCATATGGCAGCATTGCAAGATTTGATCGAACGCTCGATCAAGAACTATCGTGAAGGAAGTATCGTCAAGGGACATATCCTTGAGATCAGACCCCGGGAATTCCTCGTGGACATCGGCTACAAGAGCGAGGGCGTGATTCCCGCCTCCGAATTTGACGAACCAGAATCCGTCGAGATCGGCGACGAGGTGGAAGTCCTCCTCGAGCGCCTCGAGAACGACGAGGGCATGGTGGTCCTCTCGAAAGAAAAAGCGGCCCAGCGCCAAAACTGGGAAAAAATCGTCGGCGTCTTCAAAGGCGACGGCCTCATCAAGGGCAAGGTCCGCTCGGTCGTCAAAGGCGGGCTCACCGTCAATGTCGGCGTGGAAGCCTTCCTTCCCGCCTCGCAGATCGACATCGTTCCGCCGAAGGACCTCCAGCAATTCGTCGGCAACATCTACGATTTCAAGATCGTCAAAATCAACGAGGACCGCAAAAATGTCGTCCTCAGCCGCCGCGAGATTATCGAGCAGGAGCGCTCCGAGAAGCGCCAGGCTTTCCTCGGCAAAGTCGACATCGGCTCGCAGATCACCGGCACGGTCAAAAACATCACCGACTTCGGTGCGTTCATCGACCTCGACGGCATCGACGGCCTCCTGCATGTCACCGACATGTCCTGGGCCCGCCTCAACCACCCGTCCGAACTCATCAAGGTCGGCCAGCAGCTCACCGTGCAGGTTCTCGACATCAACAAGGAAAAAGAGCGCGTTTCGCTTGGTCTCAAGCAAATGCAATCCAATCCTTGGGACAAGATCGAGGAGCGCTTCCCGGTCGGCCAGAAGGTCTCCGGCAAGGTCACGAACCTCATGCCCTACGGCGCGTTCGTCCAGATCGAGGACGGCGTCGAAGGCCTCATCCACGTCTCCGAGCTTTCCTGGACCAAGCGCATCGCGCGTCCGTCCGATGTGCTCACCCTCGGCCAGCAGATCGAGGCGATTGTTCTCGGCGTCAACAAGGACGAGCAGAAAATCTCGCTCGGCGTCCGCCAACTGGAAGCGAATCCTTGGGACGAGATCGAGCTTCGCTACATGATCGGCAAACAGGTCAAGGGCAAGGTCCGCAACATGACCGCCTACGGCGCGTTCGTCGAACTCGAGGAAGGCATCGACGGCATGATCCATGTCTCCGACCTCTCCTGGACCCGCAAGATCAACCACCCTTCCGAGATGCTCAAAAAGGGCGACGAACTCGAAGCCGTGGTTCTCGACATCGACAAGACCAACCAGCGAATCAGCCTCGGCGTCAAACAACTCGACGAGGATCCCTGGAAGGAAATCGAAGGCCGTTTCCGCATCGGCGATCTGGTCAAGGGAACCATCACGAAACTCACGAACTTCGGCGCGTTCGTCGCGCTGCAGGACGACATCGACGGCCTCGTGCACATTTCGCAAATCAGCGAAGACCGCATCGACAAGGTCAAGGATGTCCTCAAGGCCGGCCAGGAGGTCGAAGCCCGCGTCATCAAGGTCGACAAGGCCGAGCGCCGCATCGGTCTCTCGATCAAGGCTGCGAACTACAGCGAGGAAATGCTCCGCAAGGAAGCCGAGACCCTCGACACGCTCCGTCCGGGCGAGGACATGGTCGGTCTCGACCAGGCCTTCCAGTTCGCCGAGGACGAATACCGCCCCGGCCAAGGCAAGAAGTAATCACAGGACAAGATGAACAAACCCGAAATCACAGCCTACCTGAAGACCCACTGCGGTTGGAGCCGCGGTGTGCGTGCGGTGTTCGAGAAGCATGAACTTCCCTACACGGAGAAGGACATCATCCAAAATCCCGACTACCGCTTCGAGATGGAGCAACTGAGCGGCCAACCGCTCTCGCCCTGCGTCATCATCAACGGCACGATGCTCGCCGACATCAGCGGCGAGGAGGTCGAAGCCTACATGTTGGCGAACGGTCTCGTCGGTGACTCATCGAAGTCCACCAGCGTCCCGCTGAATTCCCCGTGCACCGATGCGGAGCACGCCGCGATGGTGAACATCCGGTAGGAAAAATCGAACGCTGAAGAAATCCAGGCCGCCGGGAGCGATTCCGGCGGTCTTTTCTTTTCCGGAGACGAGGTTCTTTTAACTTTGCGACACATGCCACGCCGTCGCCAAACGCCGAGAGCTCCGGAAATGCCGCGAGTCCGATATTCCAAGGACCGCCGCATCGTTCTGCTCGACCAGCAACCGCTCCGCGAGGAGGCCGGAGGGGAGGCAAAACGCATCATGCGCGAGGTGAACGAACATGCCGAAATGCTCGCCGAGTTCGACCGCACGATCCGCCCGGCCTTCGAACGCTGGGAGGCCGAAAACCTCGGCCCGCTTCTCGAGGAGGAGCGGCGCCTGAATGCCCAAATCGCCGAGTTGGAGCACCGCATCAATTTCGCCGATTTCGAGTCCCTTTTCACCGGGCGCGACCCCTTTGAAATCTTTGAGGAGAGCGGGCGCGAGTGCGACGGGGCGGAAGCCGAAGCCACCGCCGATGATGAGGAACCGTCCGAGCCGGATCCCGACGAGGGCTTTGATCCCGAGGAGAGGGACTTCCGCTCCTATGTTCGTTTCATTTTCGGCGACGACCCTGATGCCCTCAGTAAGGCCAAATACCAGCATCTCTTCGAGGACTACCGCCGCTGGCGTGCCAAAATGGGCGGCGTCCGCAGCTCCGCCAAACCGAAGACGGAAGACATTCCCGCCCGCTTGAAGGAAATCTACCGCACCCTCGTCCGTCGTCTCCATCCCGACACAGGCCGCGAACGCTCGAATCCTCAAACGCGCAAACTCTGGGATGACCTCCAACAGGCCTATGCCGCCCTTGATCTGGAGCGGATGGAGGTCCTGCTTGCCATCACCGATCTGCACGAGAGTGGCTCGGCCGTGCGCTCAACCCTCTACCACCTCCGCCAAGTCGCCCGCCAGTTGCGTGGGCAACTCGACGGGCTCAAGGTCCGCCTTCGCCAAGCGAGGAAATCCCCGGCGTGGACTTTCTGGCACGCCAAGAATCGAACCCAAGCGGGAGAAAAAATCCGCGCTGCTGTGGTGGCCCGCGTCCGCTCGGCAAAAAACCAACTCGCCATGCTCGAGCAGGAAGTCGAGCGCTGGAAGGAGCAGGCCTGCCACAAAAAGGAGCGCCTCACCAAACGCCCCCCAAAAAAAGCTTCGAAGAAAAAAAACTTCGAGGACGGCCAGCAGCTTTTCGATATTTGAACCGGAGAGTTTTTGTGAGC
>CAWUMN010000171.1:0-3475 GCA_963923595.1 uncultured bacterium | reverse complement strand
CGGAGGCCGTTGAGGCAGACGAGGACGGTGCTGCCCTCGTGGCCGACGACGCCCATGGGGAGCGGGAGGTCGATTCCGAAGGCGGCGATTAAAAGCAGGACGATCACGGCGGAGGCAAAGGCGAGGTTTTGCCAGAGGACTTTTTTGGCGTGGCGGGCGATGCCGAGGAGGATCGGGATGTTTTCCAACTTGTCGCCCATGAGAACGACATCAGCGGTTTCCATCGCGATGTCGGTTCCCGCCGCGCCCATCGCCACGCCGATATCGGCGGTGGCCAGCGCGGGGGCGTCATTCACTCCGTCACCGACCATCATCACGCGGCCGTGCTTTTTCAGTTCCTGGATGGCGGAGACTTTCGCCTCCGGCAAAAGTCCGGCATGGACCTCGTCGACACCCGCCTCCTCGGCGATGGCGTCGGCCACGGCTTTTTGGTCACCCGTGAGCATGACAACTTTTTTGACTCCGAGTTTGTGGAGATTTTCGACAATCCGAAGCGATTCGGGACGCAGGGTGTCGGCGAGAGCCACGACCGCGAGGGCGGTGACGGCATCGCCCTCGCGCGAGCCGATCCAGACGCAAGTCTTGCCCTTTCGCGCGAGCGGGGCGGCGTTGAGTTCAATCGCATCCATGCCGGAAGCGCCAAGTTCGCGGAAGAGCCTTTCGCTGCCGATGACCATCCGACGCCCCCCGATGGTGGCCTCAGCACCCTTGCCTGGCGTGGCTTGGAAGTCCGTGGCGGCGGGAAGGACCATTCCGAGGGCCGAGGCGCTGCGAACGATCGCATGGGCAAGTGGGTGTTCGGACTTGGACTCCAGAGCGGCAGCAGCGGCGAGGAGTTCGAAAAGCTGGGAAGGCAACTGCGCATCCGGCTTGTGAGCAGCAGCGGCATCGACAACCTCGGTAACCACGGGCCGGCCACGGGTGAGCGTGCCGGTTTTGTCGAAGGCTACGATGTCGATAACCGAGGTCCGCTCCAGATGCGAACCGCCTTTGATCAAGATGCCGCGCCGCGCCGCACCGCCAATAGCGGAAAGGACGGTCGCCGGGGTGCTGATGACCAACGCGCAAGGCGAGGCGACGACCATCACCGTCATGGCGCGGTAGAACGCGTCTGAGAAGGCGGTTCCCAGAAAGAAAAACGGCACGATGAAAACCAGCGCCGTGAAGGCGATCACGCCGGTCGCGTAATACTGCTCGGCTTGCTCGAGAAACCGCTGGGTGCCGGATTTTTCGGCCTGTGCCTCCTCGACGAGCTTCACCATGCGGGCGAGCGTAGAGTCCTCGGCGCGCTTGGTGACGGAAAACTCCAAGCCGCCGCTTTGGTTCAGGGTGCCAGCAAAAATCTGGCTACCCGAGGATTTGGCGACAGGCATTGATTCTCCGGTGAGGCTGGACTCGTCGATGTGGCCCGAGCCCTCGACCACCGTGCCATCCACCGGCACATGCTCGCCAGGGCGCAGGATCACGATGTCGCCGATGGCGAGTTCCTCGACTTTTACGAGTTCATTGCCGCCGGGGCGTTTCACGAGTGCCTTGTCGGGGCGGAGTTTCAAGAGCGAATGGATCGCCTTTTGCGTGCGCTGGAGCGCGTAGCTTTGGAGAACATTCGAGAGGCAGAAAAGAAACAGCAGCAACGCACCCTCGAAGGGCTGACCGACGATCCCCGCGCCGATCGCGGCGAGGACCATAAGCACATCGACATCCAGCACGCGCTCGCGGAGCGAGGCGATGGCGGAGCGCACACCCTGCTGCCCGCAGAAAAAATACGCCCCGGCGTAGAGGCACCAAGTCGCCACCGCGCTTTTGCCGATCGTGTGGTCAGCGACGAGCGAAGCGATCAGAAACAAAAAACCGAGGACGCAGGAGATTTCCTCGTTCAGCGAGCCCGACTTGATGCGACTCCAGAGGCTCTCCTCCCCTTCCTTGAACACCGGCTGATAAGCAGTGATCCGCGCCCCGATGGCTCGAAGCGAATCCATGACCGATCTTTCGTCGGCGATGTTTTCGTCAAAGGTGAGGCAAAGAATCTTGCCGATATAGGTGGCGGTGGCTTTGCGAACGCCGGGGATTTTTTTAACCTTCTTCTCGAGTTTGATCGCGCAGGCCTCGCAGGCATCGCCTTCCAAACGCAGGGTCCGTTTTTGAAGCGGAATGCCCGGCGTGTGGCTGCCGACAATGCGGCGCAGGTCTTGTTGCGAGATTGTGGCGGGATCGTATTCGATCTCGATCGCCGTCTTGCCGGGAATCGGGTGGGCGCTCACCACGCCCGTGTGCTCCGCGATCGATCGGGTTGTTTGCTCGAGGGACTCCTCGGAGTTTTCGCGGGCGTCCATTGGCATCAGGCCGAGGATCGCCTCAGTAATTCCACATCTTGCCCTTTGCCGCGTCGGCAAAAACCTGTGGGCTCAGCATGTAGGAGTCCGGAGGATCGGGCAGACGGGAGTCATCGAGATGGGGCAGATTTTTCCCATGGGACTCATCCCAAGGTTGGCTTTTTGCGATTTGGATCGGCGTTCCGACACGGACGATGCTGAAGACCTTCTGCGCAGCCTTGAGCGGCATGCGAACACAGCCATGCGTAGCGGGCACGGGCTTCACAAACCCCCAGTGCATGCCATAGGCGGGCTGGAACTCCATCCAGTAGGTCATCGGATATCCTGCTCCAGGCTGGCTTACGCGGCGACGGCGCTCCTCTTTTGCATAAATCGTGAAATCCCCTTGAGGGGTCGGCGAGGAGGCCTTGCCTACCGTGACCGGTGTGGCGAGGAGAACCTCATTGCCCTCGACGACATAGAGCCGCTGCGCGCCAGTGCTGAGCTTAACCTTCACGGCGGCGGGATTCTTGGGTTGCTTGGCGGGAGGATCGAAAGAGAACGAGTGAGGGCCGTGGGCGACCTTCGGGGTTTGGCATGCGGATAGGCCGAATGTGAGCGCAGCGAGAGCGAGATATCGGAGAGATTTCATAAAAACGGGCTTATCAAATGCCAAACCCCGAGCGAGTCAAGTTCGCGGAGGTCAGCAAAAAAATACACGCGGCATCGTGAATTGCCACGCGGCGCGGCTGTATGGAATATGCCGCGATGAAAAATTCCCGTGAGCTTTTCGAGGCAGCCAAGAAACGAATCCCCGGCGGCGTGAACTCCCCGGTCCGCGCCTTCCGCGGCGTGGGTGGCGAACCGTTTTTTGTGAAGTCGGCTAGAGGGTGCCGCCTGACTACTGTGGAAGGTCGAGATCTCATCGACTTCGTCGGCACCTGGGGACCGGCGATTCTCGGCCACGCCGCGGAGCCGGTGATCGAAGCCGTGCGCGAGGCGGCCAAAGGCGGGTTGAGTTTTGGAACCCCGAATCCCTTCGAGGTTGAAATGGCCGAAACGATCTGCCGCATGGTTCCCTCTGTGGAAAAAGTCCGCATGGTCAACAGCGGCACCGAGCCCACGAGACCTCTCTACATCTCGTATGCCGTCTTCTGCTTGAA
>CAWUMN010000170.1:0-3478 GCA_963923595.1 uncultured bacterium | reverse complement strand
AGTTCCCAAGTTCTCTGATTCGCAGCGGTCGCCCGGGTGAAAATATCCAAATCCGGCAATGTCGACGAAACGATCAGTGAGTTTCCCAAACGCCCCACGCGCACCTCGGCAGGGAAGAATTCCGATTCGGGTGCAGCCAACCACGATTGGCGCATGAAAATCGGAGGGATTCCCGCAAATGCGGTGTGAACGGATTCCCGATTCGCGGGATCGAAAGGTGGAATGGATTGACAGCAAAGTGAAGTCACGGACTACTTCGGCGCGCTTTGCAGAACGACGGATTCCTTGCGATACATATCGCGGTTCGAGGCTTGGAATTCGGCTTTCAGGCGAACTTTGATTTTGGAGACATCCACCAACTCCCAGCCCTCGAATCGGAGTTGGCCGCCGTGGCCTTCGTTGTGGCTCACGCCGACGAGGAGGTGCCGGGCGTCGTCGTGGACTTTTCCCGTGGTGGTTTTGGGTTCGTAGTAAAAAGTCCGCAGGCTGCTCTCGCGCGAGTCTGTGGCGTGGAGTTTTGGGTCGAGGTAAACGATCGATCCGTCCTCAAGAACAAGCCTCAGGTCGGGGTAGCCGCTCCGCTGTTCGTCGCCATCCGAGGTTTTGGGAATGCCGCACGACCAGCCATCCACAGCCGCACATTGAGCCATGAGTTCGTCTTCGATGAATCGGCTGGCTTCATTGATTCGTCCCGCCGAGTGGATCGGATGGGCGGGGTCGTTGAGCTTGGCGAGGGTGCGGTCGAGGGTCGTGGAGAGTTTTTCCAACCATGGTTTGTCGGCTGCCGGATCGACCGGGATTATTTTTTTGCCGGTGCTGGCGGCGAGAACTTCGCTGAAATCGATGCCTTGAAGGTTTCGATCCCCTTCCAGAAGCCATCCGATGAACTCGGTGGCGTCTGACTTTTTCTCCTCCGCGTGGAGCGGGGAAATGCCAAGAAGGAAAAGAGCGACCGCCCCCCGCAGCATCAGAAGCTCGCGCTCATCTGCGCTCCGAGCACAAGGGCGTTCGGGATGTTGCCCGTGCCGCCCGGGTTGATGATCCATTGGAGGTTCGGCTGCACATAGGCGAATTTCGTGATTTGGATGCGGTAGCCGGCTTCAAAAGCGAGTTCATAGGTCGGTGAACCCGCGCCTGTGGCAGCCACGGTAGCGGCGTAGTCTTCGCTGAAGTTGCCATAAGCCATGCCGAGCATGGTGATGTCTTGGTTGCGGTTTGGAACGAGGCCGCGGTAGACGATGCCGGCATTCGCTTGGAACGGGAGTTTCGAAATGTTTTGCTGGGGCGAGAGGACAAACGCACTCCAGAGCGTGAGGCCTTGGTCGCTGCCGGGCGATTCTTGCCAGATCATTTGGTCGGCGTGCCAGTAGAAGCCGTAGGAATTGTTCGCCGTCTCGGCGGAGCCGAACTGGGCGTAGTCCCAAGGCGAGAAATACATGCCGAACCAGTAGTGGCCGGGGAGTCCGCGCATTTCGGAGTCCACAGGCTCCTTGAAAGTTTTGCCCTGCGAGCGCGCCTTGGTGGCGACGGCTGATTTGCCATCGGACTTCGCTTCGCTGGCGGCGACGGGTTTTTTGAAAAACTCGGGAGTCCATCCGACTTGGCCGACCATCGTGACGCCGTCGGAGTTGTTCATGCTCCAATTCAGACCGTGGCCTTCGTAGAGGTCGATTTGAGTGGCTTGGTAAATGCCCGCCATGGCGAACCACTCGGGCGTTGGATCGATGCGAACGCGGGTGCCCCAGACGGCGGCGGGGTAGCAGGAGAAGGCGGTGTTGACGGGCAACGCCTGAGGGTTTCCATCGATGCCGTTGTTCATGTAGAGCCAGTAGAGCGGCGAGGAGGCAAAATCGTCGCCGGCTGTGAAGCGGCCGATCTTGATGCCGAGTTTGTCCTCGAGAAGTTTTTGCTCAAGCACCAGTGCGTAAAACGAAGCGGTCTGGCCGCCGTAGACCTGCTGGACGGTGAACTGATTCCCGATGTTGCGCGCGGAGAGGTTGGAGCCGTTGCGGTCGAGTCCGCTGATCGTGAGCGTGGCGCCGTGCCAGCCGAGGATTTTTTCGAAGTCGAGCTGGACGCCGAAGCTGGTGTTGTCGGCGTAGGCGAACGATTGGCTGCGGCCGCCAACGGGGTTGCCGGCGATGTTGTTCGTGTAGGAGGCGGAAAGCTCGACCCCGGAATCGTCGAGGAAATTCCTGACGCCCCACCAGTCGCCGCTCAGGGAGTTGCCTTCCCGCCACTGACGCGAGCCAATGTAGTTCGAGGGATATGGATCGTAATAGGTCCAGAAACGCGAGTAGCCGAACATTTCATCTTTTGCGTTTTCGTAACCGATCGGAGTTCCGGGGATATCGCCGGAGTCTTGAGCGGAGACTAACGAGGTGGCGAAAGCCAAAATTGTTAATGAGAGGAGTGTTTTTTTCATAGGGGCGGGAAGACATGCGGATGTTTTTCAGAAATGCCAGCGCCTGCCAATCCGATTTTCAATTTAGAAACTTGAGTCGACACGGATTCTTGGGCGATGAAGTTCTGAATGTAGCGCGGGGTGTCTCGCCCGCGTGGGAAAGTTTTTCGATGGCAGGGCGGGATGCCTTCACTCCTTGAATCTCTCTGCGCCTCACGGAAAAGCCGCTTTCGAGAAGAGTCGAGAAGAGAAATCTTTTTGAAAATAAATCTTGTGCTGCGGGGGGGAGTCGTTACATTGGAATCGTTCTGGGGGGAACAGAAGCCCGTTGCAGCAATCGTTGCGACGGGCTTCAACTTTTATGGGGTTCGAGTTTTCGAAGTTTGCGGCTCAGGATTTCCAGAAGGAAGCGGGTTTCGTCGAGGCGGAGGAGGACGCAGGCAAGGAGGTAGGAGGCGACGGCGAGCGTGACGGTCACAAAGACGCCAGTGGCGCGCCAAGGGAGGGAGTTTGAAGGAAGGAGGGCGGGCAGGTGGGAATTTCCGGCGAGGCAGACGAGGGCAATCGGCACGGTGGCCACGGCGCAGCGAGCGAAGGTTGAGAAGAATTTCCCGCTGTCGAGGGTCTTCGCTGTGGGGCGCATGAGCAGGTAGAGCGCGGCGAAGTTCAGAGTGGCGCAGATCGTGGTCGAGAGCGCGAGGCCTTTGTGACCCATGCCGAGGTGGAACATGAAGTGGTAGTTGAGGGCGATATTGAGCGCGACGGAGCCGAAGCTCACGAGCATGGGAGTCCATTTGCGATTGATCGCGTAGAAGGCCGGGGAGAGGACTTTGATGCAGGAGTAGGCGACGAGGCCGATGGCGTAGAATTGCAGGGCGAGCGCGGTTTGGAGGGTGTCGTGATTGGTGAAGTTGCCATGTTGGTAGACGAGGCCGATCACCGGACCCGCCATGAACCAGAGACCGACGGCGGACGGGAGGGTGAGAAAAACCGCCAAGCGCATTGCGCGGCCGAGCGTGGGACCGAAGCGTGAGGTATCCGTGTCGGCAGCGATCCGTGAAATGACCGGTAGTG
>CAWUMN010000169.1:0-3502 GCA_963923595.1 uncultured bacterium | reverse complement strand
CGATCCATCGAATTTGGGCCGGCTTCGCTCGAAGCGAGATTTTGAATTGGTGGATCCAGCGCGGCGGCATCCTGCTCGACATTCCCGCCGCCGAGTTCGCCGAACGCTCGGATCGCACTGGCGAGTTGGTTTGGGATGTGGTGCCCGAGGGTTTGGTGATCCGCGCTATTCTGGACCGCCAGACCGCCCATGAACTCGTCAAAATCGTCACCCGCGAGGCCACGCCCCCCGAGTTCGGAAAATTCCAGCACAACCGGATGCCGGTCCTCGAAAAACCGTTCCACGCGGTGGCCGAAGTGGTTTTGCCAAAACCTCCCCCGCCCGCGAAGCCAGCCCCTGCCGGGCTCGTGCAGGAAATGCTTTTCGATTTTTGAGTTTCTCAAGCGCCTCGAAAAATTCCGCTGGAATCCCCGCCCGCCCTGCCTAGAAATTTTCACCATGATCCGTTTCGCCCTTTTCTCGCTTCTCCTCGGCGCGGCCAGCGCCTTTGCCGGAAACGCCGGTTCGGCCATCTCCGCCATGCAAGCCGTCGCCGCGCTGCCGGCGGCCCAGAGTGCGGCTTTTATCGAAGTCCGTGGCGAGCGTGGCGATCCGATGCCGGCTGAATGGGCGATCCTGCTCGCCGATCCCTCGGCCCGTGGAGGTGTGCGTGAAGTAACTTTCGCCAACGGCCAACTCACCTCCGAGCGAACCCCGCTTGCGGGATACAGCGACATTGCTTCACGCCCGGCGCTGGACCGCTCCAAAGTCTCGGTGGACGCCGCCAGCGCCTTTGACATCGCCCAGCGCGAAGCGGTGCAGAGCCAACTTGGTTTCCATTGGATCGATTACGCACTGGCTACAAATCCCCAGACCTTCCAACCCGAGTGGACCGTTCGACTTTACGATAGCTCGGGCTCGCTCGCCGGGACCCTGCGCATCGCCGCGCTCGGTGGCGAGGTGCTCGAGCCTTTGGTTCCCGCCGAGGGAGTCACGCCAGGCAAGAAGTCGGAAAAAAGAGTTGGAGGCCTCGTTGGCACGGTAATGGATTTTACAGAGTCCACGGCAAAAAAAGTTCAGGACGGCACGCTACGCACGGTTGGAAATGTGCAGGAGTTCATGGTCGGCGAGCGCACCGTCGGCCCGAAGGACAAGGACTGAGCGGCGGCTCAAGCCGCAGGCGAGATGGTCTTGGTGGAGCGGCCTGGTTCCAGACGCGAGAGGATTTTTTGGACGGTCGCCTCGGCGGTGAGGCCGTGTTTTTGACGCAGGATCGGCACGGTGCCGTGCTCGATGAACTCGTCGGGCCATCCGATGCGGACGACGGGAGTTTTGATCCCATGGTCGGACAAATGCTCGATGACGGCGGAGCCGAAGCCATTGTGGAGGACATGGTCTTCCATCGTGCAGAGGATTTCGCAACCGCCGGCGAAAAACTCGATCGTGGCGGTGTCGAGCGGCTTGATCCAACGGGCATTGATGACTGCGGTAGAGACCCCGAGTTTTTCCAATTCCTCGGCGGCAGGGAGGGCGAGTTCGCACATGTTCCCAAGCGCAAAGATCGCTGCGCGCGTGCCGTGCCGCAAAACCTCGGATTTGCCGATCTCAAGCAGTTTGGGCTTTTTCGCCGGAACGGCTCCGGTGCCGGCACCGCGCGGATAGCGGATGGCGGCTGGACCTTCGTGGTGGGCGATCGTCCAGAGCATGTCGGTGAACTCGGCCTCGTCCTTCGGTTGCATATGGATGATGCCGGGAACGGGCCGCAGGTAGCCGATGTCGAAAAGGCCGTGGTGCGTCGGGCCGTCGTCGCCGGAGAGGCCGGCGCGGTCCATGCAGAGGGCGACATTGAGATTTTGCAGCGCAATGTCGTGAATGATCATGTCGTAGGCGCGCTGCATGAAGGTGCTGTAAATCGCGACGAAGGGCTTCATGCCTTGTGTGGCGAGGCCGCAGGCGAAAAGCGCGGCGTGTTCCTCGGCGATGCCGACATCGAAGAAGCGGTCGGGATGGCGCTTCGCGAAATGGATGAGGCCGGTGCCGGTGGGCATGGCGGCGGTGACGGCGGCGATCTTGTTGTTCGTGTCGGCGAAGTCGGCGAGTTTTTCGCCGAGGAGTTCGGAGTAGGTCGGGGTGGGGGAGGCGATGGTCTCGCCGGTGTCGCGGTGGAATTTTCCGAGGCCGTGGAACTTGTCGGGCTTCTCCAGCGCGGGCGCGTAGCCTTTGCCTTTGGTTGTGAGAATGTGGAGGAGCACCGGCTCGTTCTGGGTTTTTAAAAACTCGAAGGTCTGCGTGAGGAGCGCGGTGTCGTGGCCGTCCACCGGGCCGTAGTAGCGGATGCCGAGTTCGTCGAAGATGACGCTCGGGGCGAGAAGATTTTTCAGCGCGGCTTCGGCTTTGTGGGCGAGTTTGCGCGCGGCTTTTCCGCCGATCCATTCGAGGAACTTCGCCGCGTTTTCGTGAAGGTGCGCGTAGGCTGGGTTTGTAACGATGCGGTTCAGGTAGTCTGCGACGGCGCCGACATTTTTCGAGATCGACCACTCGTTGTCGTTGAGAACGATGATCAGGCGCTTGGTGGTGGAGGCGACATTGTTGAGCGCTTCAAAAGTGACGCCGCAGGTGAAGGCGGCATCGCCCGCCACGCAGACGACATGCTCATCGGAGCCAAGTCGGTCGCGGGCTGCGGCCATGCCGAGTGCAGCGGAGAGGGCGGTGCCGGCGTGACCTGCGCCGTAGCAATCGTGCTCGCTCTCGGTGCGGAGGAGGAAGCCGTTCAGCCCCTCGTATTGGCGGATGGTTGGAAAGCGGTCGACCCGGCCGGTGAGGAGCTTGTGGACATAGCCTTGATGGCTCACATCAAAGAGAAACTTGTCGCGCGGCGTGTCGAAGACTCGGTGCAGGGCGATCGAGAGTTCGACTACGCCGAGGTTCGGGCCGAGGTGGCCACCTGTTTTGGAGAGGACCTGGACGAGTTCGTCGCGAATCTCCTGCGCGAGTTGGGAAAGGGATTCGGCGGGGAGGGCCTTGAGGTCGGAGGGGGATTGAATGGTGGCCAGCAGCGGGCCGGGGTTGGTTCCAGTCATTCAGTTCGCTTCGGCGTCGAAATCCTCCAGCACGGCTTCGCCACGGGCGTTGCGGGCGATGATTTGGATGCGCTTCTCGGCGGCATCGAGTTTTTCCTGACACATCTTCACAAGGCCGATGCCCTCCTCGTAGGATTCGATGAGTTTCTCGAGCGGCATGTCGCCACCCTCCATTGAGGCGACGATATCCGAGACGCGCTGCATCGCGGTTTCAAGGGTTGGTGGATTTTTTTCGTTCTTGATCGGCATGGTCGGTCGGCCGTGAATGCGGAACTACACCCCAGTTTGCCATCCGGCGCAATCCGCGATTGGGCGCTGAATATAAAACGAGGATTGGGTTGCACTCGGTCTGTTCATGGACTAATGCCAATTAACCATGAGCACTCCAATGTTTGCCCTCTCCATGCCGGGCGGTCCGGAAATCATCTTTATTTTGATTATTG
>CAWUMN010000168.1:0-3512 GCA_963923595.1 uncultured bacterium | reverse complement strand
TTCGGCGACCGCTGGAACGCCTCGGTGTTCTACAATGTGAATTTCGGCAGCGAGAACTACACGAACAACATCATTAGCACCTCGCTCGGCTTCTCGTTCTAAGCGCGCCAGCGATCAAAGATCGCTTGCCAAGAGGAGTTGGAAGGTATTCAGGATTTTCAAGGAGTCCGATTCATTCAATTCGCCGAGGCGTTTCAATGGCGCGGTGTTAATGGGGCGCAGGAGATCGCACGCGACCACGAATTCGAGTCCACCCCAGCGGATGTGCGTTCGGACTGGAGTGGGGGTCAGATTTTCCCGGATCGGGCAGACCAACTGTGTCGGCAATTCAGCCAAGCCGGGGTGCTGCAGTCCGACCAAATTGGGGCGCGAAACATCCGAAGTGGACGAATACAAGGGCAGGTTCATTCGGTCGCGAAGGGAGTCGCCTCGTTCAGTTTCAAGGTCTCCGCTTGAACCTCCGGCGTGTAAGCGGCAACCGCCTTCCGATAAAAAGCCTCCCGTTCGCGACGGCGTTTTTCTCTTTCAATAAGTTCTTGGACAAAAACAGACTTTGGCGTTTCTCCGCGCAAAACATCGAGGATATCAAACGCCGATCGAGTGAGGGTAATGGTTTGACGACTTTCAGGCGACTTTTTAGCGACTTTCATGCCAGCAAACTTGGGCGGGGCGGGGAAATTGTCAAGCCGCGCTGGCTTTATCGATCAGGAAGCGGGCGATGGCTCGGGAGGCGGAAGGTTTTTGAAGTTGGATGAGGTTGCGGCGCCAGGCGCGCCAGAGGGCTCCGTCGTTGGCGATCGCGCCTTTGACGATATCGACCACATGCTCGGCGCGGCCAGCGGCGAGGGCGCCGATGGCGGTTTGTTGGATGAGGGCGATGTTGCCTTCCTCCTGGCCGGGGACGATGTGGTTCACGACGAAGGGAATCTGGGCGGCGATAGCTTCCTGAACAGTTGCGCCGCCGGCCTTGCCTATGAAAAGGTGGTGCGAGCCCATGAGCGAGGGCATTTGGTCGGTCCAGCCGAGGAGTTCGCCCTTGCGGGGAAGACCGGCGCGGGTGAGCGCGGCGCGGGCGTCCTCGCGGCGTCCGGTGACCACGGTGGTGTGGAGATTCTCGATTTCGCCAAGCATTTGGAGAGTCCGGATAGCGCGTTCGTTCGGGCCGCCGGGGAAGAAAATCACGCGCCAACGGCCATCGCCGGGTGGCGGGGCGGGGAGGAAATCGTCGAATTCCAGACCGACTGGAAAGCCGAGCGTGTGGATACGGGAGTGGTCCACTCCGTCGCGCCGGAGGACTTGGGCGGTGGGTTCGTCGGCCACGATGGCTCCGTCGCAAGGGTAGCGATACCAAGTTTGGTTGATCATCGTGGAGTCGGTGATGATCGTGAAGAAGGGCTTCCTCATCGCAGGTTCGGCCTTCTGGATTTTTTCCATCACATAGCCGAAGACGGGATAGGTCGAGGCCACGAGGTCAGGCTGGAACTCGCGCAGGAGGTCGTGGACGGCATCGATGAGTTGCTTCAACAGCGGGGACATCCCCTCGATGACCTTCGGGCTGCTGAGCATGGCGAAGACGGTTTTCCAGAGCCGCGGGTAGTTGTTGATCGCCGCCGAGTAGCCGCGCTGGATCAGGCGGTTCACGACCGGGTTCGTGCGTGTATAGGGGTCGACGACGAGGGTTTCGATGCCGTGGGGAGACTCGAGGGAGAGCGCGTTTTTGATATTTCGCGCGGCGGTGTTGTGGCCCTCACCCATGCTGGCGGTGAGGATGAGGATTCGGACGGGGCGATGGCTGCTGGCGCTCACAAGTGGGAGGATGCTTGCAAAAATCGGGCGCGAATCAAGCCCGCCCCGGTGCGTTTTCGGGACGGGAGCGGACGGTGCCGTCGGAGAATTTGGTTTCGAGGATCTCGCACTGCCGGGCCTCCCCGGCGCTGCGGAGGACGCGTCCATCGGCGCCGCGGGTGATCGTGTAGCCGCGGGCGAGGGCGGCGTCGGGATTGAGCGCCTCCAGAACAGCGCCGTGGCGGGCGAGGATTTGGCGGTGGTCGCGGAGACGTGCCTGAGCGGCGCGGTGCATGAGGTCGAGGTCGGCTCGGAGCTGGCGGAGGAGCGCCTCGATTTTTCCGGAGGGATTGTGGGCAGCGAGGATGCGGGACTGGCGTTCGAGGGTAAAGCGTTGGGATTGGAGGGAGCTTTCGGCTCCGGAAAGGAGGTCGTCGGCGAGGCGGTCGAGGGTTTGGCGGTGCTCGCGCAGGCGTCGGGGCGCTTCGAGGAACAGGGCGGTGCGCTCGAAGGACTCGAGTTGGTTTTTCAGGAAGTCGAGCCGGGCATGGACATGGCGGCGCAGGCGGGCGGCGAGGTGGGCGAGTTGCTCCAAAAGCTCGGCGGAGTCGGAGGAGAGGATTTCGGCGGCGGCGCTCGGTGTCGGGGCGCGGAAATCGGCGGCGAAGTCGGCGATGGTGAAATCGATCTCGTGTCCAACGGCGCTTACCACCGGGATTGGCGAGGCGGCGATGGCCCGGGCGAGAATTTCCTCGTTGAATTCCCAGAGGTCCTCAAGGCTCCCGCCGCCGCGGGTGACGACGATCACATCGGGCGGTTCGATGCCGAGGGTGGAGGGATTGCCGAGGATTTGGACGGCCTCAGCGATTTCGGCGGCGGCACCCCGGCCTTGGACGCGGACGGGAAAAACCAAAACCTCGATGCCGCGCTGGCGGCGGTGGAGGACATGGAGGAAGTCGCGGATTGCGGCGCCGGTGGGCGAGGTGACGACGGCGATGCGGCGGGGAAATTTCGGGAGGGGGCGTTTGCGCGAGGAGTCGAAAAGACCCTCGTCGGCGAGGCGGCGCTTGAGTTCCTCGAACTTCGCTTGGAGCGCTCCGACGCCGCGCTCCTGCACGCGGCGGACGATGAGTTGGTAGTTGCCGCGGGGTTCGTAGACGGTGAGTTCGCCGAAGACCTGGACCTGCGCGCCGTCGCTGAAGTTCATGCCCCGGAGCTGGGCGGTCTGGCCGGCGAACATCACGCAGCCGATCTGGGACGAGGCGTCTTTCAGTGTGAAGTAGAGGTGCCCCGAACTCTGGCGGCGGAGGTTCGAAATTTCGCCCTCCACCCAAACCTCGCCGATGCCGTCCTCCAGCAGGGCGCGGATTTTTTTGGTGAGGGCCGAGACGGCGAGAACGACGGGTTCCGCAGGCTTCGGGGGCGGGGCGTCCTTTTTCTTCGGAGCGCCGGATTGGAGATTGAAGTCGAGTTGCATCGGGTCAGTTCGATTGGAGGGAGGAGAGAATTTTTTCGGCAAGCGTTTGGCTGATTCCGGGGACTTCGGCGAGATCGGCAGCGGCGGCGTTTTTGATACGCTCGACCGAGCCGAAGCGCTCGAGGAGCGCGCGTTTGCGGGCGGAACCCATGCCGGGAATCGAATCGAGAAGGCTTTCGCGGACGCGTTTTTTGAGTAGGAGGCTGTGGTAGCCGTTGGCGGTGCGGTGGGCCTCGTCGCGGATGCGTTG
>CAWUMN010000167.1:0-3525 GCA_963923595.1 uncultured bacterium | reverse complement strand
ATGGACCTTCTTCGCTTCGCCACCGCCGGCTCCGTCGATGACGGCAAATCCACCCTCATCGGCCGTTTGCTCTACGATTCCAAAAGCATTTTCGAGGACCAGCTCCTTGCCGTGGAGGAAAGCTCCCGCCGCCGCGGCGATGCCGTGGTCAACCTCGCGCTCCTCACCGACGGCCTCAAGGCCGAGCGCGAGCAGGGCATCACGATCGATGTCGCCTACCGCTACTTTGCCACGCCGCGCCGCAAATTCATCATCGCCGACACGCCGGGCCACATCCAATACACGCGGAACATGGTCACCGGAGCCTCGACCGCCGACCTCGCCATCATCCTCGTGGATGCCCGCAAGGGCGTGATCGAGCAGACCAAGCGCCACGCGTTCGTCTCGAATCTGCTCCGCATCCGGCACCTCGTTCTGGCCGTCAACAAAATGGACCTCGTGGATTTCAGCGAGACCGTTTTCAACGACATCGTGGCGAGTTTTTACGACTTCGCCTCGCGCCTCGACGATGTGGCCGACATCACGCCCATCCCGCTCTCCGCGCTCAATGGCGACAATGTCGTGGAGAAATCCGACAAGATGCCGTGGTATCAAGGCTCCTCGCTGCTTTACCACTTGGAGACCGTCTACACCGGCGGCACCGCGAACCATGTCGATGCGCGCTTCCCGGTCCAGTGGATCATCCGCCCGCTTTCGCAGGAATTCCACGACTTCCGAGGCTACGCCGGCCGTGTCGCCGGCGGGGTTTTCAAACCCGGTGATGCCGTGAGCGTCCTGCCCAGCGGCTTCTCGACCAAAATCAAAAAAATCCACCTCCCCGGTGGTGAGGAAATTTCCGAGGCGTTCCCACCTCAGTCGGTCGTCATGACGCTCGAGGACGAGATCGACATCTCGCGCGGCGACATGATCGTCAAAGCCAACAACCCGCCCAAATCCTCGCAGGATGTCGAGGCGATGGTCTGCTGGTTTTCCCAGAAGCCGATGGAACAGCGCGGCAAATACCTCCTCCGCCACACCAGTCGCGAGACCAAGGCGATCGTGCAGGAGTTGCGCTACCAGGTGGACATTGAGACACTCCACAAAAAGGAAGGCGTCCCCGCGCTCGGCATGAACGACATCGGCCGCATCAGCCTCCGCACGGCAAATCCTCTCTTCCACGACAGCTACCGCCGCAACCGCCTCACCGGGTCGTTCATCCTTGTCGATCCCGGCACGCACGAGACGGTCGCCGCCGGCATGGTCGTTTAATCAGGATTAAAGATTTACCGGTTGCAATTCCGGTCCGGCCTTCGCAATGTCGCCATGCATTTATGAGCCAGACCAATTCCCTCGACCAACTCAAGCAGTTCACCACCGTCGTCGCCGACACCGGAGACTTTGAAAGCATCCGCGCCTATGCGCCGCAGGACGCCACCACAAATCCGACTCTGATTTTCAAGGCGGTCCAGCAGGCCGAATACCGTCCGCTCCTCGCCAAAGCCATCGCCGACAACCGCTCCAGCTCGCTCACCGGCGCCGCCCTGCACCGCAAGGTCATCGACGATCTCCTCGTCGCCTTCGGCCGCGAAATCCTCTCGATCGTCCCCGGCCGCGTCTCCACCGAGGTCGATGCCCGTCTTTCCTTCGATGTCGAAGCCACCGTCGAGAAGGCACGCTACCTCATCGGCCTCTACGAAAAACTCGGCACCCCGCGTGAGCGCATCCTCATCAAGATCGCCTCGACCTGGGAGGGCGCGCAGGCCGCCGCCATCTGCCAAAAGGAAGGCATCAACTGCAACCTCACCCTCCTCTTCTCGCTCCCGCAGGCGATCGCTTGCGCCGAAGCGGGCGTGCGGCTCATCTCGCCGTTCGTCGGTCGCATTTACGACTACTACAAGGCCAAGACCGGAAAAGACTACCAAGGCGCCGAGGATCCCGGCGTTCAGTCGGTCGAGCGCATTTTCAACTACTACAAAAAATTCGGCCACCACACGCAGGTGATGGGCGCGAGTTTCCGGAACACCGGCCAGATCCGCGAACTCGCCGGCTGCGACCTCCTCACCATCGCGCCCGAGTTGCTCAAGGAACTCCAAGAGTCCAACCAACCGATCGTCAAAAAACTCGACGCCGCCGAGGCTGCGAAATCGAACATCGAGAAAATCAGCATGGACGAAAAAACCTTCCGCTGGTTGCTCAACGAGGACGCCATGGCGACCGATAAACTCGCCGAAGGCATCCGGAAATTCGCGGCCGACATCGTTTCGCTCGAGCAAATCATCGCGAAGAGCTTCCAAGGATGACCTTCCGAAAAACACTCGCGCTCCTCGCGCTGTCCTTCTCCGTAGCGGTGGCTCCCCTCCAAGCCACCACCCGCGCCACCGACTACCCTGGCTCGGTCTCGATCCTGT
Source organism: uncultured bacterium (assembly GCA_963923595.1). GTDB lineage: Bacteria > Verrucomicrobiota > Verrucomicrobiia > Chthoniobacterales > Terrimicrobiaceae > UBA967. The sequence continues at coordinate 1,138 of CAWUMN010000167.1, read as the reverse complement.
TGGACATCCCCGCCGTTCGCGCCGACCTCGGCCTCACCTCGAAGCAAAAGTCCCAACTCAAAACGATCCGCAAGGAACTCGACGCGAAAACCAAGTCGATCCTCCAAAAATCCAAGTCGCCCCAGTCGTCGGTTTTGACGACAGACCAGCGGCTGTTCGGCATGATCGACCTCAACAACGCCGAGGCCCTCGCGGTGCTCACGCCGGATCAGTTGAACCGCTTCAACGAAATCCAGAACCGGATGCTGGGCTACACGATGGTTTTCTCGCCGAAGGTCCAAAAACAACTCGGTCTTTCGAAATCCCAGATCCGAAAGATCGAGAAAATCCGTGTTCGCGGGCTCGAGTTCGTCGCCCAAGCCAACCGCTCCTTCGAGGAAGGAAAGATGAGCCACGACAAGCGCCTCGAAGGCCTGCGCGACTACCGCATCGACCAATCCTCCGAGATCAAACAAATCCTCACCCCCGCCCAATCCGAGGCCTTCGCCAAACTCTGCGGCAAGCCGATCAAGGGAAGCTGAACGGAACGCTCAACGAATCGTTTTCAGAATCCCCCGGAGATCCTTTGCGGACCACTGGCCGGTGACATTTGGCCGGTGCAGCCAGCCGTAGTTCAGGGCCGAACCTGCGGCGGCGAGTATCACGCGGGAGGCCATTCCGAGCGGCCCCATGCCCATCACCGCAATCGGCAAGGGCGCCCGCTCGAGCAAATTTAGTAGCCGCGCCACATCTCCCGGAGAGGTTGTGTGCGTGGCGATTTTCAGCACGGCCGCTCCGGCGTCGAGGGCTTGTTTGCCCAAATCCTCCAACCGCGAACCCGTCGGGGTTTTTTGAAAATCATGGAACGAGGCGATCACTCCGACACCCGACTTGCGGGCCTCAGTGAGAACCGACTTCATCCCTAGCAGGGAACGGATTTCGACATCCACCAACGCGGCGGCAGGGAGTAACTCCAGCAACGAGCCGCGCCGCGCGGCGGTGGACATGGCGTTTTGCCCGCCCTCAGCCGGATGGCGCGCCGTAACGATCCAAGGGATCTTGGATTTCGGGATACCTGTGCCGAGAAAGTCCGCCCGCCACTCGAGGAAATCCACCTCGCCGCGCCCCAACCGCCCCGCCGCCCGAAGCGCTGCCGGGG
>CAWUMN010000166.1:0-3527 GCA_963923595.1 uncultured bacterium | reverse complement strand
GCCCAAAACCCCGATGAACTCATCGCCAGCCTGGATCCGATCAAGGCGAACATCGTCCTGCTCGATGCGGGAAAAACCAAAATCTCGGAAGCCGCATTCCCCGCCATCGCCGGCTTCGCAAACCTCGAGGAACTCCGCGTCCACGAAACCAAAACCGAGGACAAGGATGTCGCCAAGCTCGCCCCGCTCCGCAAGCTCCGGAAGATCAACCTCAACGGCACCGAGGTCACCGACCGCTCGGTGGAATTCCTCTCGAAATTCCCGAACATCGTCCAACTCGCCGCGTGGGACACCACCGTCAGCCCCGTCGCCGCCGGCACCTTCATCAAGACCCGCTTCCCCGAAAACAAAAAGCGCCGCGTGGAGGAGGAAATCCAAGCCCTCGAAAACCGCCTCGCCGCGATGAAAGTCGAAGTCCTCGGCATCGACATCCCTGACCGCCCGCCTCCACCCATGGTCGATGGCACTCTTTTCTGGGCACCGCTCGCCGCCACTGCCTCCTCGGAGTATGACGCCAACTACCTCGTCAAAAACCTCTACGACGGCACGGTCAAACTCGCGGATATCGGCACGCCGAACAACCAAGGCTCCGACTACGCCGGCAAGGGCCCCGGCCCCTTTATCGTGGTCTACGACATGGGCTCCCCGATTGTTTTCTCGGGCATCTTGTATGCCCAGCGAGCCCTTGCTGCGGACAAGGCCGGCAAAATCGAAATCCGCGTCACGAATTCCGACCCCGGCAAAGCCTCGAAGGACATGGCGATCCTCAAACGCCCGCCGGACGCCGAGGTCGCGCTGAAGCCCAGTGCCCACAACGACCGCGCTCTCACGCGTTATGGATTGGGCAAGGATCTCAAGGGCCGCTTCGTTGTTTTCTCGATCAACAGCCCGCCGACCGCCGGCAACATCGGCGGCAGCGAACTCGTCCTCGGCCGCTTCCCGCTTTCCCGCGAGGAGCTTTTGGCCGCCGTCGCCGCCGATCCCGCCAAATACGGCACGCTCATCGGCCCCAAAGCGACCGCCACGATCAGCACCAACACCCCGCATACCCCGCAGGATGGCCTCGTGAAGTTCCTCGACCCCGCGATCAGCACAATCCCCTTCGCGCTGCACACGGACCTCGAAGCCCACCCTTGGGCGAAGATCACCTTCCCGACAAAAGTCCGCATCGCCGCGATCTCGATCGTCAACCGCCGCGAATACATGGAACGCGCCGAGGGGCTTGAACTCCAACGCCTCACCGACTCGGGGGAATGGGAAACGATTTGGAAATCCGAAAAACCCGAGGAGTCGTGGAACCTCGACCTCACCGGCCTCAAACCCGAAGAGCGCGAAGGCAAGGAATTCCGCTTCTACATCGCAGCCGATAAACCCACCTACCTGCACCTCTCGAACGCCGCCATCTGGGGCGTGGAAGTCCCCGCTCCAACCCCCACTCCGTCACCCACAGCCTCACCCGCACCCAAAAAACAAAAATGACCAAAACCACCTTGTTCGCCGGCCTCGCGCTCGGCCTCGCCGTTTCCCATCCCGCCTCCGCCCACCCGGAGGGGGACCACAAACCCGCCGCCGCCACTCCCGCCCCGGCCCTGAAAGATGGTGCCCTCACCGGCCAAGGCGACTGGGTTTACCAGACCGTCCTCAACTGGGGCCGTATCCCCGGGCAAGACTACATCGGCTCCACCCACGGCGGCGTGGCGGTCGATAAATCCGGTAAAATCTATGTCTCCACCGACGGCCCGAACGGCGTGATTGTTTATGAGCCGGACGGCACCTTTGTCCGGAGTTGGGGCGAACCCTCCCGCCGCTTCCACAGCCTTTCTATGCGCGAAGAGGGCGGGAAGGAATACCTCTACGCCGCCGGCCACAACCGCATCTGTAAACTCGACCTCGATGGAAACATTGTTTTCCAACTGAACAACAAACCCGGCTCCGAGGATCTCGGTTGGACGAATGCCACCGCCGCCGATATCGCGCCGGACGGCACCCTCTTTGTGGCCGACGGCTACGGCACGAATCTCATCTACAAATACGCGCCGGACGGGAAATTCCTCGGCAAGTTCGGGGCCCGTGGCACGGAACCCGGCCAGTTCATGACCTGCCATGGATTGACGGTGGACGCCCGCAATCCGGAGCGACCGCTCCTCATCGTGTGCGACCGCGAGAATCTCCGGATCCAACACATCGACTTCAATGGCAAGCCCATCGCCATTCCGATCACCGGCCTCCGCCGACCCTGCGCCACCTCCCTCCAGGGCGACCTCGTCCTCGTCGCCGAACTCGCCGGCCGCGCCGTTCTTCTCGATAAGGACTACAAAATCCTCAGCGTCCTCGGCGACAACCCCGTCGAAGCCCAACGCGCGAATTTCGGCGTCCCGCCGCAGGATTGGAAGGACGGCGTCTTCACCGCCCCCCACGGCTGCGCCATAGACCAAAAAGGCGACCTCTACATCCAGGATTGGAACCAATGGGGCCGCATCACCAAACTGGTGAAAGCCCCCGCCAAAAAATAGCAGCAGCCCAGCCCGAAACCTCCCTCTATTCGCCGAGGCCCGTCGCCTTTCGGGCCATGGCGCGCAGTTCGGCCATCAGCCTGGGGAGAGGGATCGCTTCTGTTTGTGAACCGAGCGGGAAGCGTTCGTTGCCGGGATAAACCACCCAACTTCTCTCCGGCTCCAAATCTCCCAAAGTGTAGTGAAAGCCATGGGAGGGTTTCGGGACTTGGCTCCGCTTGATTTCGATGACCCACCTTGTGCCACCTCCGAAATCCAGAACGAGATCCGCCTCCGCGCCGGCCGAGGTGCGGTAAAACCATGCGCTGGTCGCGGCAGGCGCGGCGGCGATCAGATTTTCCACCGCCATGCCCTCCCAGCTCCGCCCAGCGACAGGGTGGCCCAAAACGGCGTCCCATGTCGGCAAGCCGAGAAGCGCATGCACCAACCCGCTGTCGCGCACATAAACCTTTGGCGAGCGGACGAGGCGTTTGCCGACATTTTCCGCCCATGGCGCCAGGCGCCGCACCAGCAGAAGATCGACCATCAAATCCAAATACCGTGCCACCGTTTGTCCGCTCAGGCCCAGCGCGGCGGCCAATTTCGAGGCATGGAAAAGACACCCCTGCTCATGAGCCAGCATCGTCCAAAACCGCCTCAGCGTCTCGGCTGGTATCCTCGGTCCAAGCAGAGGAACATCCCTCTCCAGATAGGTCCGGATAAAAGCCTGCCGCCACTCCATCGAGGCCGCATCGTTCGCAGCCAGCAAACTCTCGGGAAAACCACCCCTCACCCACAATCGATCCATTTCCTTCCCACCGTCTCCACCAGCCTCATCCACCAGAAAGGGCGTCAACTCCCGATACACGATCCGGCCGGCGAGGGTTTCGGAGGATTGTCGCAGCAGATCCATCGAGGCCGATCCCAGCACGAGAAACTGCCCGCTCCGCCGTCCCGATTGACGCCCTTTGTCGATCATCACGCGCAAAACCTCGAAGAGCGCGGGCATCCGCTGGATTTCATCGAGCACGACCA
>CAWUMN010000165.1:0-3542 GCA_963923595.1 uncultured bacterium | reverse complement strand
GCCCACCACCTTTTGGCCTATGTCGAAATGCTCGACCGCGACGCCGGCCGCCTCCGCGATGCCCGCGCCCGCATGGACGCCATGCCTCTAGGGTCCGGCGCCATCGCGGGATCGACGATCCTTTTGGACCGCGAGGCTGTGGCGAAGGAGTTGGGATTCCCCCGCGTCACCACCAACAGCATGGATGCCGTGGCGGACCGGGATTTCGCCTGCGAGGTTTTGGCGGCGATCGCCATCGCCGGCATGCACCTCTCCCGCCTGAGCGAGGATGTTATCCTTTGGGCCTCGGCGGAGTTTGGATTCCTTGAATTGAGCGACCGTCACACGACCGGTTCGAGCCTCATGCCGCAAAAGAAAAACCCCGATATCGCCGAACTCGCCCGAGGCAAGACAGGCCGACTCTACGGCAATCTCGTCACCCTGCTGACCGTGATGAAAGGCCTACCGCTCACCTACAATCGCGACATGCAGGAGGACAAGGAAGCGGTGTTCGATTCCGTGAAAACCCTCTCCGCGACCCTCTCGATCCTCGCCGAGATGTTCTCCGCAGCCTCCCTGCGCGAGGCGCGCACCCTCGAAGCCGCCGGCGACCCGCTGTTGCTTGCCACCGATCTCGCCGACCGCCTCGTCGAAGGCGGCGTCCCCTTCCGCAAGGCCCACGAAATCGTCGGCGGTCTCGTCGCCCGCGCGCGGGAATTGAACATCCCGCTCGACCGACTCGACTCCTCCGAGTTCCTCAAAGCCTCTCAGGTGCTCACGCCGAAGATAGTCCAATCCACCTTCCAACTCCAATCCGCCTTGGCCGCCCGAAAAACCATCGGAGCCCCCTCGCCTGAAAACATCTCCCGCGAACTTTCGCGCTGGCGGAGCCTGCTCGGCTAGCCGTCATGTTGATCGAGCGCCTTTTTGAATTCCGCAATCGCGGCGATGTGGAGAAACCCTTCCTTGCGCACATTGAGGACCTCCGTTTCACCATCATCAAAGTCGGCGCCGCATTGGTTTCGACAATGATCCTCTGCTTCGCCTTCCGCGAAAAACTGGCCGACTTCATTCAACACCCGCTCATCGCCGTCGATCCGGAGCGCGCCGCGAACCTGCAATCGCTCGGCGTGGCTGATTCCTTCACGATCTCCATCGAACTTTCCTTCTACGGCGGACTTGTTCTCGCATTTCCCTTCATCGTCTATTTTCTGGCCGAGTTCATTCTGCCAGCCCTCACTCCCAAGGAAAAACGGATGCTCATTCCAGCGGCACTGATCGGCGCGGGATTGTTCCTCACAGGTGCGGCGTTCAGCTATTTCATCGTTCTTCCCCAAACCCTCGAATTCTTTTTCAACGATGCGCGCTCGATGAATTGGCAGCCGACATGGACTGTCCGGGAATATTATTCCTTCACCACGCAATTCGTGATTTCCTTTGGCCTCGCGTTCGAACTTCCGCTTGTGGTGCTCCTGCTCGTGAAGCTCGGCATCGTTGATGACTCCCAACTCCGCAGCGCGCGGGCCTTCGCCGTGGTGATCATTTTTGTGGTGGCGGCAATCATCACACCAACCTCTGACATCCTCACTCTGGTTCTCATGGGCGGCCCGATGTGCCTCCTTTACGAAATCTGCATCGGCATCGCGTGGTTCATGCGAGATCGCCAAAAACCCCCGGAAAAAACAGAGTGAAGTTCTCCGCCTTCGGCCAACGCGCCTCCCGTGGCAGCGGCATTGAAAATCTCATGAACGACCTCGGGAAGGCGCTCTCAGGCAGCGGCCCAGCTCCTCTGATGCTCGGCGGCGGGAACCCCGCACACATCCCCGAGATGGAGGCGGTCTGGAATCAACGCCTCCACGAAATCCTCACCGATCCCGCCACGCTCCGCCGGACTCTGGCGATCTACGATCCCCCGCGCGGCAACGCCTCCGTCATCGCCGCATTGGCCGAACTCCTCCGCACCGAACTCGGCTGGGCGGTCGGCCCCGAAAACATCGCCGTCACACCCGGCGGGCAAACAGCGTTTCATTTTCTTTTCAATTTGTTCGGCGGAAAACGCCCCGACGGCTCCCAAGGCAGGATTCTTTTCCCCCTGATGCCGGAATACATCGGCTACGCGAACCAGGCGCTCGAGGAGGGAATGTTCGCCTCGCAGCGACCCGGCATCACCCGCACCGCGCCGCACCGGTTCAAATACCATGTCGATTTTTCAAACCTCGACCCCGGCGCCGACATCGCCGCGCTGTGCGTCTCCCGCCCCACGAACCCCAGCGGCAATCTGATCTCCGACGCCGAACTGCGCCACCTGGAACGCCTCGCCGCCGCTCGCGACATCCCGCTCATCATCGACAACGCCTACGGGTGGCCGTTTCCGGGCATCGTCTTCGGCGAGGCCGCTCCGCTTTGGACTCCGCACACGATCCATGTGATGAGCCTCTCGAAGGTCGGCCTGCCCGGCACGCGCACGGCATTTGTCGTGGCGCCTCCGGAGGTCGCCGCCGCCGTGTCCTCGATGATGGCGGTCACCGGGCTCGCGAATGGCAATTTCGGCCAGGCGATTGCCGGACCGCTTTTCGCCAGCGGCGAAATCACCCGCTTGAGCCGCGAAATCATCCAGCCCTACTACCGCCGAAAACGCGACGCCGCGCTGGAGGCGGCTGCGGAGTTTTTTCCCGCCGACGCTCCCTACGCCCTGCACGAAAGCGAGGGCGCGCTCTTCCTCTGGCTCTGGCTGGAAAATTCCAGGAAAACCTCGCGCGAGCTTTACCAGAGCCTCAAGGACCGCGGCGTGCTTGTCGTGCCCGGCGAGTATTTCTTCTTCGGCGACATAGCCGGGGATTGGCGCCACCGGCAGGAATGCCTGCGGATTTCCTTTGCGATGGACGACCGCGATGTCCGCGAGGGACTCCGAATCATCGGCTCCGAAATCGCGGAGGCGTTTTAGCCCGATCGCGCTCCCCGTTTGGCAAACCCCGGAGGAATGCTACTCTCTCGAACCATGCGTTGGTTTTTGAAATTCCTCGGAATCGCCGTCCTTGCCTCGTCCGCCTTGGCGCAGGATCCGCCCGATGCTCCCGCGAAGCCCGAGGAATCCCCCTACGATCAACTCCAACTCCTCGCCCGCACGATGCAACTCATCCGCCAGGATTATGTGGACGAGTCCAAGACCGGCTACGCCGACCTCGCCCACAACGCGCTTCGCGGAATGCTCGAGCAACTCGATCCACACAGCCAGTTCATGGATGCGAAAAATTTCAAAAATATGCAGGAGGACACCCGCAGCGAATTCGGCGGGCTCGGTGTGGTGGTCACCGAACGCGGCGGCATCCTGACCGTCATCAACCCCATGGAGGACACTCCTGGCTTCAAGGCCGGACTGCTCCCCGGCGACCAGATTTTGAAAATCAACGGCGAATCCACCGACAATCTCGATGTCAACAAAGCGGTTGAGAAACTCCGCGGCGAAGTGGGCGAATCCGTCACGCTCACCATCAAGCGCCCCTCCACCGGCGAGATCAAGGACCACGAACTCGTTCGAGAAATCATCAAAGTCCCGAGCGTGA
>CAWUMN010000164.1:0-3562 GCA_963923595.1 uncultured bacterium | reverse complement strand
GCTTCGAAAAGGCGGCGTTGAACTCCGTGAAAAGCTCGCGCGTTGGGTCGTAGGAGACATTGAGAATGGGTTCCCCAGCGAAAACGGTCGCGCCAAAGCTGGCGGTTAAAATCAAGGCGACCAAGTGGCGGTGTTTCAGAGTCGGCATGGGTTTTTGAGATTAAAGGTTATTAAAATGGTAAAATTATAATCGCTTGCGGCGTTGTGATTGAAACGAGATAGCCATTTATACCTGACTGATTCAATAAAGAATCAAAAGAAGATCAATTCAGTCAACAATAATTTCAGGCAAAAAAACTCCGGATTTTGAGGCAAAGACCCGAGGAGGTCAGATTTGGTAATCGGAGGAGGAAACGGGCGCCGAACCGGCCCCGCTGAAAGGGAGCGCGATGTTGTCGCGGCGGAGTTTCTGGAGGGTGACTTCGACGACTTCGTCGAGGCTGTAGCGGTCGAGGATGTCGGCGATGGCGTTTCGCACATCGAGCATGAGCAGGCGCAGACCACAGTGGTCCTCGTCCGGGCACGAACATTTTTTGTAGGCCGTCTGGCTCACGCAGGCGATCGGCGCGAGCGGGCCGTCGATCAATCGCACGACTTCGCCCATGAAAATATTCGTGGCCGGGCGTGCAAGAAAGAAGCCGCCATTCTTGCCGCGCTTGCCATCAACGACGCCGGCCTCGCGGAGTTGGGCGAAGATTTGTTCGAGAAAAGGCAGCGGGATGTTCTCGCGGGCGGCGATTTCCTTGAGAGGGAGAAGATCGCGGCCCGCCTCGCGGGCGATGGCGAGGTCGATCAAGGCGCGCAGTGCATATTCGCCGCGCTTGGTGAGTTTCATGACTCCCCGATGGCTTCGGCGATCGCCCCGGCGATGCGATCCGCGTGGGTATCGATGACAGATTGGTCGCGCCCTTCGATCAGGAGACGGATTTTCGGCTCGGTGCCGGAATAGCGCAGAAGGACGCGGCCTTTGCCGTTCAGGTCGGCCTCGGCGGCGGCGAGGAGTTTTTGGACCCCGGGGAGCGTGTCGAGTGGCGGCTTGTCTTTAACGCGCAGGTTGCGCTGGGCCTGGGGATATTTTTTCAAAACCTTGCGGAGTTCGCTGAGCGGCTTGCCGGTCTCGATCATCACGCGGAGGATTTGGAGGGCGCTCACGATGCCGTCGCCGGTCGAGGCATGGTCACGGAAGATCATGTGGCCGCTTTGCTCGCCGCCGACATTGTGGCCGTCGCGCAGCATGGCTTCGATGACATACCGGTCGCCGACTTTGGTGCGAAGGACCTTGCCGCCTCGCGATTCGAGTGTCTCGTCGAGTCCGAAGTTGCTCATGACGGTGGCGACGAGGGTTTTTCCCTCCAGGCATCCGCGCTCGAGGTGGTCCACGGCCGCGATGGCCATGATTTCGTCGCCGTCCACGAGGTCGCTGTTCTCATCGCAGAGAAGGACGCGGTCGGCGTCGCCGTCGTGCGTGATGCCGACCTGGGCTTTGCATTCGCGGACGAGCTTTTGGATTTGCTCGGGATGAGTGCTGCCGCAATTGGCGTTGATGTTCGTGCCGTTCGGGTGGTTGTTGATGACGACGAGGTCGGCGCCGAGTTCGCGGAGGATGCAGGGGCTGGACTTGTAGGCCGCGCCGTTGCCGCAATCGAGAGCGACACGGAGCGATTCGAGTGTGAGGCCGCGCGGGAAACTCTGCTTGGCGAACTCGACATAGCGGCCGAGGGCGTCATCGATGCGGTAGGCCTTGCCGATTTTAGTCGCAGTGGGGCGGATGTTTTCGATCTCGCCGCTGAAGACGAGGTTTTCGATCCGCGCCTCGATTTCATCATCGAGCTTGTAGCCGTCGTGGCGGAAAAATTTGATGCCGTTGTCCTCGTAGGGATTGTGGGAGGCGGAGAGGACGATGCCTGCGTCGGCACGGAGCGAGCGGGTTATGTAGGCAACGCCGGGAGTGGGGAGCGGGCCGATGATGAGCGCGTCGGCGCCGAGCGAGGTCAGGCCGGCAACCATGGCGTTCTCGAGCATGTAGCCCGAGAGGCGTGTGTCCTTGCCGATGACGATTTTCAGGCGGCCAGTGCGCGAGGAGGAGCGGTTTTGCGCGAAGACATGGGCGGCGGCGCGGCCGAGCTTGAGCGCGGTTTCGGCGGTGACGGGCTCGATGTTGGCGACGCCGCGAACGCCATCGGTTCCGAAAAGTTTGCGTGGGGTGTGACTCATTTCGATGGGGATTTTTTCGTGGGATTCTGCACTTCGGCGGCCAGGGGACGAGAGGGGCTAGGCCGCTCCGGTGTCCGGCCGACGCTCTGCTTGATGAGATACCACAGGACGGAGGCCAGAATCAGGCTCGTCAGCTTCGCTTGCCAGTGGTTGAGCAGGATCGCTTTCATATTTTTCTTGGAACAGGAGTTGGCTGAGGCGCAGGCGGAATTTTTCGACTCCCAGATTCCGCTCGATCCGCCCCGCATGGCAAATGGAAACCTGCCCGGTCTCCTCGGAGACAACGAGCGTGATGGCGTCGGACTCCTCGCCCAGGCCCAGCCCGGCGCGGTGTCGTAGGCCGAGGTTGCGGTCCAAATCCTCGCGCTGGGTGAGCGGGAAAATGCACGCCGCCGCCACGATGCGGTCGCCGCTCACGACCATCCCGCCATCATGGAGCACCGTCTTGGGATGAAAAATCGTGAGCACGAGTTCCTTGGTGAATTTGGCATCGATCGGGACGCCGGTTTCCACGAAGCCCTTGAGATTGATATCCCGCTCGATGGCAATGAGGGCGCCGAAGCCTTTGCTGGAAAGCTCGAAGACCGTGTCGGTAATGTCCTCCACCGTTTCGCGCTCCTGCGAGGCGGAAGAGAAAAACCGGTGGCTGCCGAGTTCGGTGAGCGCGCGCCGGAGTTCGGGCTGGAAAATGACGACAAGCGCGATGGCGAGGAAAACAGAGATGCTCCGCAGCAACCAGCCGATCACCTCGAGGTGGAGCAGTTGGGAGACGAAAGTCAGCGTGAGAAAAACCAGCGCGAGGCCAATGAGAATGCGCGCTCCGTGGGTGCCCTTGAGATACGAGTAGATGTAATAGATGACCGTCGCGAGGATCACGATCTCGACGCCGGAGGTCCACTGCTCCTTCAGAAATGCAAAGGCGGCCTCAAACATCGCCCAGAAGCGCTTCCGTCGTGCGGAGCGCGATGTGGTGGGGTTTCGATTCGTGGACGCGGAAAATCCTCGCGCCGCGCTCGCGGCAGAGGACAGTCAGCGCCACGCTGGGCCAAAGGCGGTCCTCCATCGCGGAGGATTTGGCGAGGTGGCCGAGGAGGGATTTTCGCGAAACACCGAGAAGCAACGGACGGCCGAGGGACGCGAAGGATTCGAGGCCCGCGAGCAGCGCGAGGTTGTGCGCGGGCGTTTTCCCAAAACCGATTCCTGGATCGAGGGCGATGCTCATTGGGTCGAGGCCGGACGCTATCGCTCGCTCGAGGGAGTGTCGAAAAAATTCCCCGACCTCCGCGACTACATCGCCGTAGGCCGGAGCCGACTGCATCGTGCGCGGCGTTCCCTGCATGTGCATGAT
>CAWUMN010000163.1:0-3588 GCA_963923595.1 uncultured bacterium | reverse complement strand
GCGGACAACCATGCGGAAAGGATGGGGACGCGGTTCGCCGGGCGGAAGAAAAATCCCGCGCTTGGTATTTCCGAGCAGAAAATTCGGATTCGGGGTTTTCCAGCGGTTGTGGACCCAAAACCAATCCGCGGGCGAGGTGCGGATTTGTTTTTCGAGGGCCTTGTTGATGTCGAGCGTGAGCTGGTCGGGGTTCTCGGCGGTCCACGGAACTTCCCCGCTCAGCACGACGCGCCATTTGGCGAAGCCCTCGGTGAAAATCGCGACCGGCAGGACGGCGGCATTCGTGCGGATCGCGAGCGTGGCCGTGAGAGGCGAGGTCGAGCAAAGCCTCCCGAAAAATGGAGTCCAAACCCCGCTGTTGCCGGCGTGTTGATCGACCAGCACTCCGAGAATTCCCGGCTCGCGGAGCAGGGCCAGCGCACCTTGGAAGCCCTCCTTGCGGTCGAAGGTGAGGACGCCGAGACGGCGCCGGTCGCTGTTCACGAGGTCGTCCACGAGCTTGTTGTGGAGGGCCTGGTAGACGGTTCCAAAGCGCGCCCCGGGCACGGTGTAGACGAGCTGGGCGTAGAGTTCCCAGTTGCCAATGTGGTTGATGGCGAGAAGCACCGGACGGCCCTTGGCGATATTTTGGCGGATGAGGTCGAGGTTTTCGATCGTGGCGATGCGGTCGATCGCATCATGCGGGAGCGCGGGGATTTTGATGGCGCTCATCACATTGGCTCCGAGCGTCGTGAAGTGTTTGAAAACGAGCCGCCGGATCTGCGTGGGGGAAAGTTCGTGACCGAAGGCGATCGTCAGGTTTTCCCTTGCGAGGCGGCGGTAGCCGGGCAGGATGAGCCACATCAACGCGCCGCCGGCCTGACCCACCACGAAGCACAATGCGAGGGGCAGGCGCCGGACAAGACCCAAAACGGCCAGCGCAAGAATATAGACCAATCGATCTGCCATGACGGACAAGACTGCAGAAACTACCGGCAATCGCCGGACGACGGAACAGAAATCCATCCCGCCGGGAGGAGTTGTCGGCATTCTCGGCGGCGGGCAACTCGGCCGGATGCTGGCCATCGCCGCGCGCCGCATGGGTTATCGCGTGCATGCCTACGAGCCGCAGCCAGACTGCCCGGCGGGCCAGATTTGCGATGTGGAGGTGAACGCTCCCTACACCGATTCGGCGGCCTTGGAAAAATTCGCGGCCGGCGTGGATGTCATTTCCTTCGAGTTCGAAAACATCCCCCGCACGGCGCTCGACACGGTCTCCGCGCTCAAGCCGGTGCGCCCCCAGGGCGAGGTTTTGCACATTTGCCAGAACCGCGAGCGCGAAAAAAACTTCCTCCGCTCCCAGGGCTTTCCCTGCGCGCCGTTCCGCGTGGTGGATTCCGCCGAGACTCTCGCTTCCGCGTTGGCAGAAATCGGAACGCCCTCGGTGCTGAAGACCGCCGACTTTGGCTATGACGGCAAGGGACAGTTGAAAATCTCCGGCCCCGCCGACGCCACGGAACTCTGGCAACGCTTCGGCGCCCCGCGCGGGGTTTTGGAGAAATGGATTCCGTTCGAGGCCGAGCTGTCGGTCGTCTGTGCGCGTGGACTGAATGGCGAGGTCGTCCCTTTCCCCTGCTCAGAAAACATCCACGAAAACCACATCCTCGACCTCTCGATCGTGCCGGCGCGATTTGCTCCTGAAATTGCGGAACGCGCCGAAAAGATCGCCGCCGCCATCGCCGAGGCGCTCGATGTGGTCGGCCTGATCGCGGTCGAGTTTTTCCTGACACGCGACGGCGAGCTTTTGGTCAACGAACTCGCCCCGCGCCCGCACAACTCGGGGCATTTTACCTTCGATGCCTGTGCGACGAGCCAGTTCGAGCAGCAACTCCGCGCCGTGTGCGGCCTCCCGCTGGGCTCGCCGGAACTCCTCCGCCCGGTGGTGATGTGGAATATCCTAGGCGACCTCTGGAAAAACGGAGAGCCCGACTGGAGCGTCATCCTGCGCGAACCCCTCGCGAAGCTGCACCTTTACGGAAAATCCGAGGCGCGGCCTGGCCGCAAGATGGGCCATGTCTGCGTGATGGCGGACTCCACCGCCGAGGCTCTCGCCGTCATCGAGAAAATCCGCGCTAGATTGGGGTAGGTTTTCACCGCCCGAAGGAAATTCCCCGGCGGCTTGCGAAGCGGGGGCGCGGTGGTAATTTCGTGCCGTGAGCAAGTCCGTGATACCGATTCAAATTCGCGCATTGATCCCGACGAATGCGGGAACGGCCGTCTTTTTGGGAAACGACGAGAAGGTTTTCACCATCTATATCGACCAGACGATCGGCCACGCCATAGGGCTCTACCTTAACGATGCGGAGAAGGAACGCCCCCTCACCCACGACCTGCTCGCGAATGTCCTCACCGCGCTCGGCGGCAAGGTCGAGCGGATCATCATCAATGATTTCAAAAGCGGGGTTTTCTACGGCCGCCTGATCATCACCGCCGAGAACGAACTCCAGCAAAGAAAGATCGTGGAACTCGATGCGCGCTCGAGCGATTGCATGGCGATGGCCGCGCTGCAGAAGGCACCGATCTATGTGAGCGAAGTGGTGTGGGAAGAGGTCGAGGACATGACTCCCCTGCTCGAGAAACTCCAAAAAGGTCAGACTGAGACGGAGGAAACGCCGGGCGGCGAGGAGCCCGAAGACTGATCTACTCGAGGCGGACCCGCGGATCGACCACCGCATAGAGAAGATCGGAGATCAGATTTCCCAGCAGAACCAGGGCGGCGACGATGAAATTGAGCGCCACCAGCGTGGGATAATCCCTCTCGAGAACCGCCTCGTAGCCGAGACGCCCCATTCCGGGATACGCGAAGATTGTTTCCACAATCACCGAGCCGCCGATGAGCGCGGGCAGGAGTCCGCCGATGCCGGTGACCAGCGGACGGATCGAGTTTCGCAACGCGTGTTTGTAGAAAACCGTGTCGTCATCGAGTCCCTTCGCGCGCGCGGTGCGGATGTAGCCCTCGTGCAAAGTCTCGAGCATGCTGGCGCGGATGTAGCGGGATTGGACCGCAATGCCGCCGAGCGAGAGGATCGTGGCGGGGAGCGCGATGTGCCACACACGGTCGAGCCACATCGAGGCGGCGCTCGGGAAGGCGATGCCGAACGATTGGGTTCCCAGCACGGGAATCCCAGCGAATTTTACCAGCCCGATGATGGCCAGATTCGCGATCCAGAAGGTCGGAATCGCAATGAAGAGAAACACGAGGAAGGAAACCACCGTGTCCGGCGCGCGGCCGGCGTTCCTCGCGCAGTAAATGCCGATCAGCATTCCAAAGGTGAGCGACAGCCCGATCGCGGCGACATTCAGGATCACGGTCGCGGGCAGGCGCTCGAGGATGCGGCCCAGCACGGGGCGGTCGTCCTTGATGCTGCGGAGTTCCCCCGTGAAGAGGTCGCGCATGTTGAGCCAGTATTGTTCGTGGAGCGGGCGGTCGAGGTGGAATTTTTTGCGGAACGCCTCCTTCACCTGCGGCGTGATTTTGGGATTCAACTCGCCCCACGGATAAGGACTGCCCGGCGCGAGCGTGATCATGAAAAACGAAACCAGGCTGAT
>CAWUMN010000162.1:0-3589 GCA_963923595.1 uncultured bacterium | reverse complement strand
TTTTTCCGAGAACCCACACTTGAAGGATTTCCAAGGCAAGGTCGCTATTGGAGGCTTTCAGAAGCGCCTCGCGCATCCAGAGATTGCGCTCCTCACGGGGCTTGCGCTCCACAAAAACCGGGCGCAGTTTCCGCCGGGCGGCCAGCATTCCCGCGCAACTTCGGTAGGCATAACGGTCGTTGTCGTGGAGCCAGTTTAAAATTTCAGAAGCCCGGGGAGCGGACATTCGTCCGAAAATCTCGTTGGCAGTCATGGGGCGGCATTTATCTGGGCGGGGCGAATCCCAGTCAAGCCCCGCGACAGGGCTTGAGGCGGAGACCGATGGCGGGAATAGTCCCCCCCATGTTTGTGAGAGTGCTGCCGGATCAGGCGGCTGGAAAACTGCTGGATTACCAAGTGCCCGTGGCGATGGCGCCTCATGTCGCCGTGGGTTCGCGCGTCAAGATTCCCGTTCGCACCCGCATCCTGCCGGGAACAGTGATCGAACTCCTCGACGCCTGTGAGTATGGCGGAGTCAAAGAGGTTGCCGGCCTGCTCGACGAGCGCCCGATGATCCGCCCGGCGATGCTCGATTTGGCCCGTTGGATGTCGGATTACTACTGCTGCCCCCTCGAAACGGCGGTTTGCAGCGTCCTCCCCGTGGCTGTGCGGGACGGACGCGTCACTGCGAAAAAGCAGAACACCGTCACCCTCGCCCGCGAAATCAGCGGGGCGGACCTTGAAAAACTCGCCGTCCGCGCCCCACGCCAGGCCGATGCCTTGAAGGTGCTGATCGATGCCGGAAAACCGATGCTCGTCAGTCGCGCCGCCAATCTCGCCGGAGTGACCGAGGGAGTTTTTCGCACCTTGGAAAAGCACGGGCTTGTGATCATCGAAGCCACGGTGGTCGCCCGTGATCCCCACTCGGAGAAATATGTCGCCGGGGCGGAGTTGATCCTCAACGCCGAGCAGGAGGAGGCGATGAAGGCCGTCGTGGAGGAAATGGGCAACCCCACCCGCCCGATCCTGCTTTTTGGTGTCACCGGCTCCGGAAAAACCGAAATCTACCTGCGAGCGATCCGCCACGCCCTCGATGCCGGCAAAACCGCACTGGTTCTCGTTCCAGAAATCGCCCTTACGCCACAGACGGTCGAGCGTTTCAAATCCCGCTTCGCCGATATCCAGGACCGGATCGCCGTTTTGCACAGCCATCTCTCGGACGGCGAGCGCCACGACGAATGGCACAAAATCCACACCGGCCATGCCCGCGTGGTGATCGGAGCGCGAAGTTCGATCTTCGCCCCTGTGGAACATCCCGGCGTGATCATCGTCGATGAGGAGCACGAACCCTCCTATAAGCAGGACGAGGCTCCGCGCTATAATGCCCGCGACATGGCGGTTCTTCGCGCCAACCGCGAAAAGGCCGCCGTCATTCTCGGCAGCGCCACCCCCTCGCTCGAGAGTTGGCACAATGCCCAGTCCGGAAAATACCGCCTCGTTCGCCTGAACCAGCGTGTGGATGACAAAAGCATGCCGGTCGTCCGCGTGGTCGATCTTCGGCGCCCCACAAGAAACGATCCCGGTGGTGGAATTTTATCCAAGCCCCTTCGCGAGGCGATCGAGGGACGCATCCAAAAAGGCGAGCAGACGATTCTGTTTTTGAATCGCCGGGGATTTTCCACCTCGATGATCTGCGAGGCCTGCGGCCATGTCTGCCAATGCCAAGACTGCAGCGTCTCCCTCACCTACCACCGTGCCGCCGAGCGTTTGGTCTGCCACATCTGCGGCCACAACCAGCGCGCCCCGAAGTCCTGCCCCAAATGCTCGGATCCGAAAATTCGCCACGCCGGAACGGGAACCCAGAAGGTCGAGGAGGCGCTTCAAAAGATTTTCCCCAAAGCCCGCATCGCGCGAATGGATGCCGACTCGATGACCCGCAAGGAGGCCTACCGCGAAACCCTCGGCGCCTTCAAGGAGGGGCGCATCGATATTCTCGTCGGCACCCAAATGATCGCCAAGGGCCTGCATTTTCCGAATGTCACCCTCGTCGGAATCGTCAATGCCGACCTTGGCCTGCACATTCCGGACTTCCGTGCGGGCGAGAGGACCTTCCAACTCCTCACCCAAGTCGCCGGACGAGCCGGACGGGGCGAGATGGAAGGCGAGGTTTTCGTCCAAACCTTCACGCCGTTCAGCCCGTCGATCCAATTTGCGCGCCACCACGACTTCGAGGGCTTCATGGATCAGGAAATGGAATTCCGCCGGAGCTTCGGCTACCCGCCTTTCGGCCGAATGGCCATGATCACCCTGCGCGGGACAATGCTTGAGCGCGTCGAGTTTTCCGCCATCACCCTCTCGCGAAAACTGAAGGCCGCCGCCGAGGAAGGGATCCTCGTGGGTGAGGGAGTTCCCGCGCCGTTGGAAAAAGCGAAGACCTATTACCGCTTCCAGGTTTCCTTGCGCGGCTCATCCTCGATGAAGCTGGCGCGGCTCGCCCGCTCGGTGCTCGATGGGCTGCCGATGCCCGAGGATGTTTTTGTCGCGGTGGATGTCGATCCCTTGCATCTTATGTGACCTGTTCGATGAGGGTTCATCCAGCCATCTACCATCTTTTCCAATTCACGAACCGCCTGTTGCTGGTTCTGGTTTTTGCGGGGGTGCCGCTCGCCCTCTACCTCTTAAGCACCATCGGCATCGGTTTCGGTGCGCGCGAGGAGTTGGAAAAGGTTTTAAGCAGCCCATCGTTGGAAGTCAGCATCGGCAAATTGCTGCTCGATCCATTTCACGGACTGGTTGCCGCAAATGTTTCGATCCGCGAACGAAAAAACTCCGAACATCTCCTTGCCAAAATCAACCGGATCGAGATCTCCCTCAATATCTCCGAATTAATGAACCGCCGGGTCGTTGTCGACACACTCACGCTCGTTCGTGCGGAAGCCTCAATTCCCTTCGGACCCGGCGACAATTCTCACCGCCTTGAGGCAAGAGACATCCATGCCAGCATCATCGTCCTCGGCGACCGCCTTCGCATCAGCCAACTCGATGCCACCCTAGAGTGCCTGAGAATCCGTTTGACCGGCGAAATTCTCAACCCGCTTTCTTATCAATTTTCCTCTGCCGGCACAGAATCCAAACCGATACTACCGGCCGAGACGCTGGAAAAAATCATCGCTGCCTTGAGGGAACCCGTTTTTTCCTCAGGACTGCCCATCTTGACGGCACGATTTGAGTTGGATGCCTCCAACACCTCTTCCCTGCAAATAAGTGAATTCGAGTTTATTTCCCCACCACTGCGCATCCGGAACATTTCCTTCAAGTCGATGGAGGTTCAAGGAAGCTACGTGGAGAACCGCCTTCGGATTCCCGTATTCCGAATCCAAGACTCGAAGGGCACACTCCAAATTTCTGCGGAGTGGGATAAATCCAAAGGCCATCTCAATGCCTCGCTTCTCTCCGGGATCGATATGGCGCCGATCCTGAAATCTTTCGCGAATTCCAGTCCTGTCTTGTCGAAGTTGTCGTTTCCCGACGCGCCTCGTCTGAGCGTGGATTTGAAAGGAAATACTCTCACCGACCCGCAAGGCATCACCGCCATCGGGGAGCTTTTGGT
>CAWUMN010000161.1:0-3590 GCA_963923595.1 uncultured bacterium | reverse complement strand
TGGAGTTGGATGTTCAACACGCCCGCCGGATCGCCGGCGGTGACATTGTTGATGCTGGCCTCCAGCGAGTTCGATGCCGATTGGATCGAGGAGAGGAATGTGGTCGCCACATCCTGAATGGAATATCCGGGAGCAGGAATCGAGGCGAAGGAAATGGTCATCGCCGGAAAATTAATTGATGTTGCGATTGGCGGTGCTCGTCACATCATTCAAGCCCTTGAGCATATTGGTCATGGTGGTGAGGACTTGGGTAAAAGACTGCATCTGAATTTGAACCTCAATAATGCTGGCAGGGTCTCCGGCCTTCATGGCGGATTGAGCGGAAATCAGAGCCGAATTGGCTGCGGTTACCGCGGAGGACATCCCGCTGAGGGCTTTGTCAAAATTCATCATGCCGGACAGGCCGGTGGTGGTTTGAAATGACATGGTTATTGATCTTTCTGGTTTGGAGTGTGTTTGTGGGTTTGGTTGACTTTAGGGGGGAGATTTTTAAAGAGCGGAAAGGTCGACTGGTTTGTGGATGGTTTGAGCGATTTGCTTGGCCACATCCAAGGCTTGGAGGAGGGCTTGAATTTTCTCGGAGGTCTCTCCGTAGGCGGAGCGCAGGGCACTTTCGGCGCGGACTTCCAAGTTTTCCAGGGTGGTGAGAATTTGCTGCCTTTTCGACTCCCCGTCGGGCCCCGAAAGCTCGGTTCCGAGTTCTGTCCATTGGGGTAATTCCGTGGTCGAGAAGTTCACAGGCGTGAGCTAGTAAAATTGGGAGTCCTCATTGTCAATGGGAATTTTCTTTTTCTTCCAGAGGCAGTTTGGAATTTCCGGGGCTGCCAGTGAGTGCCTCGGCGCTGAGCGGCAGCGAGCGCACGCCGGCCGCCCCCGTGAGCACCAGATTGGACTCGGTGATTTTCGTGAGTGTCGAACCATCGCCAAGGATGGAACCCTCGTAGATCCGCTGCCCATCGAGGAGGATCACGGCCGGGATGGCGCCGAGAGAGACACCGACGATTTGCGTGTGGAAGGGATTGTTTGAAACCACGACGGCCTTGCCGGTGGAAATGTTGTCCACAAAGGAAAGCATCGTGCCGAACTCCTCTTTCAACGCCTTCAGCACCTGAATCCACTCCTCGGCTTGGTTCTCGGGGATCGAGCCGGAGATGGCGATTTCCTTGGGGCCTGGTGTGAAGACCAGATTGCCCTTCACATTGGCCTTCGCGAGCAACTCCCGCGCGCGCTTTTCAATCTGCGGGGCGAAGGTGATGTTGTTGATGTTTTCCTTGATGTAGGGGAGGTCGATTTCGAGCTTCTCCCTCACGACGCGCCAGTCATTCTCTTCAGGAAGATAGCCATTCCAGTAGGCCGAGCCGTCCTTGGCGAAGGTGACATCAAGATTGAAACCCTTCATCGCAGCCATCATCTGAGCCGAGTTTTCGACCTCTTCGAGGCTGATAATCTCGGAAAAGACAGGGACGGGCGAGGAGTTCACGATTTTCTGGGCTTCATTCGCCTGTCCCCGGGTGCGGACATAAACGCGGAGGACGGCCCGCCCGGAGCGTTCGTAGATCGATGCAGTGGAGCCCGAAATTTCCTGTCGGATTTTTTCCGCGACCTTCTCGGAGGCCAGATTGTCGTTATTCGTCTTGTAAAAGTCGGTGCCGAAAACGCTGGGACCTCCCGGTGTCCGCGCCATGCTCGTCATCGCACGCTGCTGCTCGGCGCGGTGGAAAAACATCGCCACCACCAGGATCACCAACATTCCGACAATGCCGAGGGAACCGAACTTCAGCCGACGGGCGAGCAAGGCCTTGGCTTCCACCGAGGGATCTGGAGGCACAGTTTTTTTCAAATCCGCAACGGCACTCGCCTCGGCGGCAACGGGAGCCGAGCCGCCCAATGTTTTCAAAGTGGGAATTGACACCTCAGGCCACACCTCGCCGGCCTTGCCGAAGGCGATGTGCGTGGACCCGATGGAAAGGACCTGCCCGGCGCGCACGGTGAACGGGCTTTTCTCCACGGGCTCACCGTCCAGATGCGCCGCGCCGCCGGTGAGCTCCACCTCGATCCCCTCGCCTGCCAGCCGGATTTTGCAATGCGCGGGCTGGAGCAGCGGATCGCTCAGAATCAGGTCGCAATCCGCTCCCGAGCCGATGGTGAGTGGCTCGGTGCCGATCTCCGCCTGCGCGCCGGCGTGGGGTGGGTTGAGGATGCGGAGAATCATGGGCAGCCGTCTGTGTAAGCGCGGCGGCACATCTCTTCAAGACTTTGAAGATCGACAAAATCGAAACGGGAAAAAGAGCCGTCGATCCGCACAGCTTTAAAAAACCAAACCGGTCAGCACCCCGAGGATCGCGGCGTTCGAGACATCATCCGTTCCATTCGGCCGCACGATGTATTGGAAGAAGGGCTGCACATACGACCACCCGTTGATCTGCCAGCGGTAGCCCGACTCGAGCACCGCCGAATAAGATGCGGGAGGGTTTCCTACGCCGCCTTGATAGGCTCCATAGCCGAGGGCCGAGATGAGGACATCCTTGTCCCGCGAGGGGATGAGGCCTTTATAGACAAGCCCGCTCTGGAAGTAGAAGGGATACCGGTTTTGTGTCGCGAATCCAGGCGCGAAGGTGAGCATGTTGAATGTCCGCAGGCCCTGCAGATCGGCCTTCTTGGCCTTCTCATCCAGGCTCTCGCGGAAAATCATCTGGTCGGCCTGAAAGTAGAATCCATATCGACCATCGACCTGCGTGCCGCTCCAAGTGCGGGTCTGACCGTTCGGGGTTCCAAAAAAATATCCGCCGAACGCGTAGCGTCCCGGCAATTTCGAAGGGCCGATATCCGGCAGCAAGCCGGTTTCACCGAGGTAGTAAAGCCCATTGAGCGAGGGATCGGGGGCGAAGCCTTGGAAAGCCAAGCCGTGGTTCGCGGTGGAGGTTCCCTGAGGGTAGGACATGAAGAGGCCGTTTTTCACATAGAACGACTCGGTCGGGTGAAGATCGATCGTGCCGCCCCATGTCGAAAAACTCGAACCGAACGGCACATTCCCGCCGATTCCCTTCTGGCTGGTGATGGCGTTGTTCAGGAAAAGTTTCGAGAGCGGCTGGTCGAGGAATTCGCGCTGCGGTTGCAACCAACCGAGTCGCAGCACCACCATGTCCTTCACGGGAAAAATCTCCCGGCTGCCGAATTCCAGCCCGAAGTTCATCAAGCGGAATTGCGTGCCGGATTGCCACGAGGTTGGGGCGAACAACCGATTCGCCATAACCACCGAGTTGGCATTCGACTCCGGCCAAGAGTCGCGATACCGCGCCGTGACAAACGCAGAGAAACCATCGGGCATCCCGTTGCCCAAAAACTCGTCAAAATCCAGCGTGCAGCCAAAGTCGATGTTCTGATCGTAAAAACCCCGCTGCCCGCCCTCGCTGTCCACGACCCCGAGAAACGCCCCGCGATAATTCGCTTGGAAATCCAGTCCACGGTTGCTGGCAGCCTTTCGAAAATCGAAAAGGGGATTCCCACTCCCCTGCAAAACTCCGGGACCGTTCCACCATTTTTCCAATTCGGTTGCCCCACGACCCTCGGCTTTCTGTATCGGAATTCCG
>CAWUMN010000160.1:0-3598 GCA_963923595.1 uncultured bacterium | reverse complement strand
CTGCACCGCGGACGGTGGATGAGTGCGAGTTGCCCCCCAAAACCCAGGAATTCGACGGCATCGCCTGGCTTCCGAGAATCATCCGGAAGGCGCAATGTTTCCTGACCGGCTGCCTGTGTCCCGACATCATGTATGGCTGTGCCGGCGACCGGGCATTTTTGGCGAAGCACCATGTGACCCTGCAGGATTTTTTGAGCAATGTGCGCGACACCGAAGGCGATCCGGCGCGGATGGCCGCGTTTTTGAGAGGTGCGGGCCGGGCCTGAAAGGGGGCGTGATTTTTTCTCCGCAACACGCCTTGCGCCCTCCGTGTTTCAATTTATCTTGGGACGCATGTTTGACCTGACGCGTCGCGAACAGGCTGTCGTGGCGGGTTTCCTGATCCTTCTGGTCCTCGGGCTGGGAGTGAAGCACTGGAGGGAGACCCGTGGATTGCAGCCCGCGCCGCCAACCACCGGTCAAAACCAGTAATGCCACAAACAGGATTCCAGGAAGCCGTCGAAAAAATCTGCCGCAAGGACAACCGCTACCATTCCGAGGCCTACGCGTTTCTGCGCGACTCGCTCGAGGCCACGATGAAGCGCCGCAAGAAAACCAAAAAGGAATCCGGCTCGCATGTCGGAGCCGGGGAATTGCTCGACGGGTTCCGCCTCCACGCGCTCGACGAGTTCGGCCCGATGTCGCTCATGGTCCTCGACTACTGGGGTGTGCGCGCCAGCGAGGATGTGGGGAACATGGTGTTCAATCTCGTCGACGCCCAGGTGTTCGGGAAGACCGAGGAGGACACGATCGAGAGCTTCCGGGATGTGTTCGACTTCAACGAGGTTTTCGTTTCGCCGTTCCAACCCGAGGGGGAAGCTTTGAACGCCGGCCCCGCCCCGGCGGTCTTTACCGGACTATGATTTTTCGAACCACTTTGATCGCCGCCACTCTGACCTGCCTCATGCCATCACCATCTTCCGCCGAATCCGCCAAGGTTCCCGAACTGCCTGAATCCCGCGCCGAGGTTTTCACCTACGACAACGGACTCACCCTGATCGTCGAGGAGGACCGGAGCGCGCCGGTGGCCAGCGTCCAGGCCTGGTGCGCCACGGGGAGCATCCATGAGGGGGAAAGGATGGGCGCGGGGATGTCGCACATTCTCGAGCACATGCTTTTCAAGGGGACCGAAAAACGCCCGCCCGGCGCGATCGCCAACCAAATCCAAAACCTCGGCGGCTATATCAACGCCTACACCTCGTTCGATCGCACGGTTTACTGGATCGATATTCCCTCCAAGGGAGCCACGGAGGCTGTCGAAATCCTCGCCGATGTGATGCAAAACGCCACCCTGCCCGAAGCGGAATACACGAAGGAGCAGGAGGTCATCCGCCGCGAGTTCGCGATGGGCTTCGACGATCCAGGCCGCCAGTCGTCCGAACTCATGCTGCGGACCGTTTTTACCGAAAGCCCGTTCCGCCATCCGGTGATCGGCTATCTGGATGTCTACAACAAGCTCACGCGCGAGGATGTGCTCCGCTACTATAAGACGCGGTATGTCCCGAACAACCTGACCTTCGTCGTGGTCGGCGATGTCGATGCGAAGAAAATCCGGGACGAGCTGGGTGAGTTGTTCAAATCCTCGCCGCGCCAGGCTCTCGAGCCGGTGTATGTGGCCTCCGAGCCGCCTCAACTCGGCCGACGGGAAAAGCACGAGGAATTCCCGACCGAGCTCTCCCGCCTTTCGCTCTCCTGGCGAATTCCCGGCGTGACGCACCCCGACACGCCGGCCCTCGAAATCCTCGGCGAAATCCTCGGCTCGGGAGCGAGTTCGCGACTGAACCGCGAACTTCGCGAGCGCAAGGAAATCGCGCATCAAGCCGGCGGCGGGATGTTTTCCCTGCAAACCGAGGGGATTTTCGTGATGCAGGCCGTGACTGATCCCGGCAAGCGTGACGAGGCGGAGCGTGAATCCCTCGCCGTGCTCGAGGATTTGAAGAAAAACGGCGTCACCGATGCCGAAGTGGAGCGGGCCCGCCGCTCGCTTCTTGCCGGCCAGCTTCAAGGGCTCACCACCATGCGCGGCAAGGCTTCGGATTTGGGATCGAATTGGATGCTCGCGCGCAATTTGAATTTCACGAAGCACTACCTCGACGAGATCGCGAAGGTGACCAAGGAGGATGTCCAGCGCGTCGCCAAAAAATACCTCGCCGACGAGTCGATCAACATTTCCTCGCTCAATCCGGTGGGTTCGATCCAAGCCAAGGCCGGGGAGGCGACCGAGGCGAAATCCGGCGAGATCCAGAAATTCACTTTGAAAAACGGCCTGCGCCTCATTGTGCGCGAGGATTCCCGATTGCCGCTGGTTTCGATGAATGCCGTCTTCCGCGGCGGATTGCTGGCCGAGAACCGCACGACCAACGGGATCACGCGCCTCTACTCGCAGGCTCTTTTGAAGGGGACGAAAAACCGGACCGCCGAGAAAATAGCCGACGAGATCGAGGGGGCCGGCGGGAGCATCGGTTCCGACAGCGCGAACAACTCGTTCAGCGTCGGGCTCGATGTGATGTCCCCCGACCTCGCTTTGGGAGTCGAAATCCTCTCCGACATTCTGCTGAACCCGACCTTCCCCGAGCGCGAGGTCGAGTTGGAGCGGCGTTCGCAACTCGCCGGAATCAAGGCCGACGAGGAGCAGGTCACCTCGGTCGCCAGAAACCTTGTCCGCGAAAATCTCTTCGGCGGGCATCCCTACGGGCTCCGCAATCTTGGGTCGGCGGAATCGGTTTCGTCGATCAAGCCGGAGCAGTTGCGCGAATTCCACAACACCTACGCCTGCGCCCGCAACGGAGTGATTTCCGTTTTCGGAGATGTGAAGGCCGGGGAGGTGAAGGCGCTGTTCGAAAAATATTTTTCGGCCATGCCCGAGGGAAAGCTCGCTTTTGAAAATGTGGATCGCCCGAGCGTGCCGAACGGCATCCCGCCCGTCTCCGCGCACCTCGACAAAAAGCAGGCGGTCCTCATGATCGGTTATCAGGGCGCCTCGGTGGACGACCCCAACCGCCTCGCTCTCGAGTTGATCAGCCAAGCCTCGAGCGACCTCGGCTCCCGGTTTTTCAATCGCATCCGCGAGCAGATGGGGTTGGCCTACTTTGTCGGAGCCGCCCAGTTCAACGGCCTCGCGCCCGGGGCGTTTCTTTTCTACCTCGGCACGGATCCCAAGAAACTCGGGCCGGTCACCGAGGAGATGCGCTCCGAGATCGCCGCTCTGGCGAAGTGCGGCCTCACGCCCGAGGAACTCGAACGCGCCCGCGCCAAGATGATCGGCGCGGAGGTCATCCGGAACCAAAGCAACAGCGCGCTTGCGGGCGTTGTGGCCGCCGACGAATTGATGGGGCTCGGCTACGAGGCCCATAAACACCGCAAGGAGCAAATCGAGAAAATCACCCTCGACGACATCCGGCGCGTGGCCGCACAGTATTTCAAAGCGGAAAACAGCGTGGAGGCCTCCGTCCTTCCGCCCTCCGCCGAGTCGAAACCCGAATCCCACTGACCACACCATGCCCGAAGTCCAACAATCCACCCATTCCGGCGAGATGGCCCAGCGCTTCATCGAGCTCGT
>CAWUMN010000159.1:0-3600 GCA_963923595.1 uncultured bacterium | reverse complement strand
TAATGCAATAAACCCACAATTGATCCGACGATGGTTCCGTAGAGCATATGCGCTCCCAACTGAGCCAATCCGGTGGCAGGCCCTCGGTTGTGATATTTTGAATCCGGATGGTGCTCCATGATCAAAATCGACACCAGCAACATGGCAATGACGCCATGGATGCTTCCGAGCAGCAAGCCTGTGAGGGCGTTCAATGGCAGCGCGGAAAGACTCAAAAATTCGTAGTAAATGAACGCGAAGACGATCCCCATGCCGATGTGAATCCCCATACCGATAGGAAAGGCGGATCGATGGCCTGAACCCACCACCAACGCCCCTCCTGCCCGAATGACATCGACATGAGCCCAGCCCAGCCACCGTGGAAGCAGAAGAAAAAGGGTCATGGCCATGGTCCCAGCCACACCACCCGCCAACAACAAGATTGCAATCTTCATGGCTGAAAATCGCGCGAATTGATGCGATCCAAAATGGGGCGTTCTCCCCGAGCACTCCTCGACTCGCAAAAGAACGATGGCAGGCTTTGTTTTTAGTTTCTTAGCAAGAAAGATGCTTTTTTTATTCAGGCTATCTCGCGAATTACAAAAGCATACTGCCGGCGGTCTTGATGTGCGGTTTTGGGTTTGGTCGAGGCCTGAGCTCAGGCCGGCTTCGCTTTTTCCTTTGCCAGAAGCATGTAAAGCGCCGGGACGAGGAAGAGGGTGAAGATGGTTCCAATCGCCATTCCTCCGACAAGCACGAGGCCGATCGAGTTTCTGGCGGCAGCTCCGGCACCGGTGACGAGCACCAACGGGAAATGGCCCACGACGGTCGCGATGGTCGTCATCAAAACGGGACGCAGCCTGACGCGCGCGGCGTCTCGAATCGCCTCGAGCTTCATGAAACCCTCCCGCTGGCGGCGGTTCGCGAATTCCACAATCAGGATACCATTTTTCGCAATGAGGCCGACCAGCGTGACGAGGCCGACCTGCGAGTAGATGTTGAGCGTCGTCGTCCAACCATTCGTCCAGAAAGGCACATTCGGCGCGGGCATTTTGAGGAAGGTGAAAATCAGCGCGCCGAACATCGCCAGCGGCACCGAGCCGAGCAGGATGATGAAGGGATCGCGGAAGCTGTTGAACTGCGCCGCGAGAACCAGGAAAATCAGGAGCAGGGCGAGAACCAGCGAGGGCAGGAATTTGCTCCCCTCCGCGCGCAGTTGGCGCGACTCGCCGGTGTAATCGACCACATAGCCCGGCGGCATGATTTTCGCGGCCTCGTCCTCGAGGAAGTGCAAGGTCTGGTCGAGCGGGCGGATCGCCACGCCGCTGAGCTTCACGGCGTTGAGCTGCTGGAAGCGCTTAAGCGACCTCGGCTCGGCGGAGTTGCGGAGCGTCGCGACCGAGCCGAGCGGCATCAGGCGGCCTTCGGGCCCGGTGACATAAATTTCCTGGAGCTGCGAAGGATTGAGCCGGTCGGCGCGCTGGATTTGCGGGATGACCTTGTAGCTGCGGCCATCGATATTGAAGCGGTTCACGAAATTTCCGCCGAGCATGGCGGAGAGGTCCTCGCCGATCTGGCGCAGGTCGAGTCCAAGCGAGGCGATCTTGTCGCGGTCCAGAACGATCTCGGTCTGGGGCTGGTCGACCTTGGTGTCGATGATCGGAGGGAAGGCGAACATCCCGCTCTTGACCGCCTTCTGCTGGAGCTCGCGGGCGATCTCGAGGATCTGGGCAGGCTCGGCGGTGGAGGCGATGATGAATTCCACCGGAAAATCTCCGCCCCCCGGCAGCGCGGGCGGAGTGACAGGAAACATTCTGATACCGGCCAAGCGGGAGAGTTTTTGAGCGATCTCGGGCTGCAGCTGTTTCGGTGTGCGTTTGCGCTCTCCCCAAGGCTTCAAAACCATGCCGCCGAAGCCGAAGGTCGGCTGCGTGAGCTGGAAAGTATAGGAGGTCTCGGGCACATCCAAAAAAATCCGTGTGGCCTTGTCGGCGTAGCGAACCGTTTCATCCAGCGTGGCATCAGCTGGAGCCTCAACGATGCCGAAAATCACACCCTGATCCTCATCGGGAGACAGCTCGTTCGGCGAAAGGATGAACATGGGAACGCAGAGCAGAAAAATCACCACCCACACCGCATAGGCATACGGACGGTTGGCGAGGATTTTATCGAGTATGCGACCATAGGAGTCCCGAAGCCGCCCGAAGCCCCGCGCCACAACGCCGGCGAATCCATGCTCCTCCATGCCGGGCTTCAGCAGCCACGAACTCATCGCCGGAGAAATCGTCAGCGCCACGATGCCCGAAACAAAAACCGCACCCGCCAGCGTGAAAGCGAACTCGCGGAACAACGAACCCGTCAACCCGCCCTGCAAGCCAATCGGCAAATACACGGCCGCCAGAGTGACGGTCATCGACACCACCGGCCCGACGAGTTCCCTCGCCCCGAGGATCGCGGCATCGAACGGCTTCATGCCATCCGACAAGTGGCGTTCCACATTTTCGACAATCACAATCGCATCGTCCACCACCAGACCCACGCAAAGGACGATGGCCAGCAGGGTGAGGAGGTTCACTGTGAACCCCGCCGCCTGCATCAGGAAGACCGCGCCGAGAATCGACAACGGGATCGCCACCACGGGAACGAGGACTGCTCGAAACGATCCAAGAAAAAGAAAAATGACAACGACGACGATCAGGAGCGTTTCGAGAAGCGTCTTGAGCACCTCGCTGATGGCGTCGGTGATGTAAACGGTCGAGTCGTAGCCCACCCCCGCCGTGAGGCCTGCGGGCAGCTCGGCTTTGATTTTCTCCAACTCCGCCCGCACAGCGCGGATCACATCGAGCGTATTGGCGTTTGGCAGCACCCAGACGCCCATGAAGACCGCCTGCTCGCCGCTGAATCGCACGGCCGAGTCGTAGTTTTCCGCGCCGAGCTGCACATCGGCGATGTCTTTCAACCGCACCACCGCGCCGCCGCTCTCGCGCAGCACGAGTTGCTCGAACTCTTGGACCGTCCGCAAATCGGTGTTCGCCGTGAGATTCACCGTCACAAGCGAGCCTTTGGTCTGGCCGACAGCGGAGAGATAGTTGTTTCCAGCCAAGGCGCGGCGCACCTGCGCAGGACTGATGTTGAGGGCTGCCATTCGGTCGGGCTTCAGCCAAACCCTCATCGCAAAGGTCCGCCCGCCCAAAATCTCGGCACGCTGAACTCCCGGAACCGCCGTGAGCCTCGGCTGAACGACCCGCGCGAGGTAGTCGGTGATTTCGTTCGGCTTCAGAATATCCGAGACGAAGCGCAAATAGGCCGCGGCGCGTTTCGAGTCCGCGCTCTCGATATCGATGATCGGCACCTCGGCCTCCGGCGGCAGGTCGCCGCGCACCTGATCAACCTTCGAACTGATCTCTGAAAGGGCCTTGGTCGGGTCGTAATTCAGCTTCAGCCGCGCCGTGATGAGCGAGCGCCCCTGCGAGCTTTCCGACTCCACATAATCGATGCCATCAGCCGCTGCGATCGCCCGCTCGATGGGGGTGGTGATAAATCCCCGAACCAGATCCGCGCTCGCCCCGATATAAATCGTCGTGATGGTGACCGAGGCATTGTCACTCCGGGGATACTGCC
>CAWUMN010000158.1:0-3640 GCA_963923595.1 uncultured bacterium | reverse complement strand
CTCAAAGGCAAAATCTGGGTCGCCAATTTCATCTTCACCCGCTGCAAAGGCCCCTGCCCGCTCATCACGACCCGCATGGCGGAACTCAATGGCAAACTGAAAAAAATCCACGATGGTGTGAAACTCGCGAGCTTCACCGTCGATCCCGAACACGACACCCCCGAAGTCCTCTCCAAATACGGCACAAACCTCGCCGCCAACCCAGCGGACTGGAAATTCCTCACCGGCTCGCCGGAAGCCATCAACGCGACCGTCGTCAAAGGCCTCCTTCAACCCCTCGCCAAGGAACCCGAGGGCACGCCCGCCCACTCGCAACGCTTCGTCGTCGTCGACCGCGAAGGCTGGATCCGTTCGTTCCACGAGGGCGAGGACCCCGAGGTCGTTCAGAAGCTCATGGTGGACATCGGCGAGCTTTTGCGGGAAAGTCCCGCGTCGCAAAAATGAAAACCGCCACGGCACTCATCGCTTTCTTTTTCCTCGCGCGCCTGCCCGAAGCCCTCGCTTGCGTCGGTTGCCGCGCCCCCGGCACCTCCGGGCCTGACGAACCCCAAACCATCACCGCCGGCATCGCCCTCTCATGGGGTGTCATCGGAATGCTCTCCGTCGTTTTTCTTATCATCTCCGGCCTCGTCTACTACATCGTCGACACCTGCCGGAAACTCGACCGCCAAAATTCGCCGCAATGAGCGTCTCCGATCTGCCGGCCCTCAACGCCGGACTCAACAGCATCGCCACCCTCCTCCTCCTCGTCGGTTTTATTTGCATCAAGACCGAGCGCAAAACCGCCCACCGCTTCTGCATGCTCGCGGCGTTCTTCGTCTCCTGCGTTTTCCTCACCACCTATGTCCTGCACAAATACCTCGTGCAGGGCGTCCACACCCCGTTCGGCGGCGAAGGCCTCTGGCGCACTTTTTACTACGGGATGCTGTTTTCCCACATCGTTCTGGCGATCGCCATCGTCCCCCTAATCCTCGTGACCATGACCCACGCCCTCAAAGGCCGCTTCGAACGCCACCGCGCCTGGGCCCGCTGGACCTTCCCGCTCTGGTTGTATGTCTCCGTCACCGGCGTCCTCGTCTACTTCATGCTCTACCAGTGGTTCCCGAAGGCGGCGTGAGGCCATGTTTCGCCCGATCGACCAATAAACCATGAACCCGCCCGACACATCCGTCCGCCCGATGGGCCTTTCCCATCCCGGCGTGCTCGACGCCTTCGCCCACGACAAGCGCCGCGACCTGCTCGTCCTCGCCATGTATGAAAGCCGCCCCTGGAACGGCGACGAGCGCCAACTCCACCAACTCCAGGAAAAACTCAACGCCTACGCGTCCTTCATTCTCGACGGCGAAATGGCCGAGTCATTCCCGCAATTCATTGGCAAGCCGGTCGAAATCCAGCTCCGCACCCGCCACCAACCCGACCCCCTCGCGCTGGGCCTCCTCCAACAGGCCCGCGAACAACTTTCCCTCCAAAAAATCTCGCTCGAGACCATCCAGATCGAGCCGGAGTTCGAGATCCAACCCGAATCCTCCGGCGGTTGCGGATGCGGCGCGGGACATTGCCAGAGCTGACCTCCCGGCTTCGACCATGGCGCGACTCAAGCTCCTCAGCACCGACTTCGATGGCACGCTGATCGAGCACGGCGCGGGCGTTCGATGCTCGGCCGCGATGGCCGAAGTGCTCCTTCACAACAAACGCCAGGGCGGTTTTTGGGCGATCAACACCGGCCGCAGCCTCTGGCACGCCATCGAGGGCCTCGAGGAATTCCATTCGCCGGTGCCGCCGGATTTTCTGCTCACCAACGAACGCGAGATTTTTCACCGGACCCGCGAAGGCCGCTGGGTTCCCGAGCACCACTGGAACCACACCTGCGCGGAGCGGCACGCGGAACTCTTCCGAAAAACCGGGGACCTGTTCGAAAAAATCCGCACCCACACCGCCAGGCATCCCGGCATGAATCTTTTGGAGGAAAACGACGAGCCGGCCGGCGTGATTACCTCGGACGAGAAGGTGATGGAGGAGTTCGTCGCGTTCCTCGAAAGCGAACTCGCGCCCCACCCCGAGTTTTCCTACCAGCGGAACACGATCTACCTCCGCTTCAGCCACCGCGATTACCACAAGGGCTCCTCCCTCACGGAGCTCACCCGACTGCTTGGACTCGCGCGGACCGATGTCTTCGCCGCCGGCGACCACTTCAACGACATCCCGATGCTCGACGGAATCCACGCCGCCCACACCTGTTGCCCCTTGAACGCCATTCCCGAAGTGTGCGAAACCGTCCTCCGCTCGAAGGGCCACATCGCCTCCAAACGGGCCGCCGACGGCGTTGCCGAGGGTTGGCACTTTTTCGAGAACGCCCCATGACCGAAGCGCTCCGCAAGAAACTCGTCAAAAAACTAGGCGCGGATTCCGTGATGACATCCCCCGCGCCGGAGTTCGCCTCCGACAAATGGTTCGCGAAAGGCACGCCCGATCTGG
This sequence comes from uncultured bacterium, assembly GCA_963923595.1. GTDB lineage: Bacteria > Verrucomicrobiota > Verrucomicrobiia > Chthoniobacterales > Terrimicrobiaceae > UBA967. Next base: position 1,165 of record CAWUMN010000158.1, on the reverse strand, counting down.
TGGTTTTTCCGAAATCCACCGAGGAAACCGCCTTCGTTCTGCGCGAAGCCTATCGCGCCGGAATCCCCGTCACGCCTCGCGGCGCGGGCTACGGGTATGTCGGCGGATGCACCCCAGTCGCAGGCGGGATCGTGCTGTGCCTCGACCGCATGAACCGCATCCTCGAAATCAACGGGCGCGATTTCGTGGCTGTCGTCGAGCCGGGCGTCATCACCGAAAAACTCCAACTCGCCGCCCGCGCGAAAAACCTCTTCTACCCACCCGACCCCGCGAGCCAGAAGGATTGCAGCCTCGGCGGTAACATCGCCACGAACGCCGGCGGCCCGCGCTGCCTGAAATACGGCGTCACCCGCCACTATGTCCTCGGCCTCACCGCCGTCCTGCCCGACGGCACGATCGTTCGCTGCGGTGGCCGCACCCACAAAAACAAAACCGGCTTCGACCTCGTCGGCCTCTTCACCGGCTCGGAGGGCCTCCTCGGCGTCGTCACCCAGGCCACGCTCCGCCTCCTCCCGCTCCCTCCTTCGCGGGCTGTCCTCTCGGCAGGATTCCCCACGATGAAAAAAGCCGCCGCCGCGATCCAATCCGTCTTCGCCGCCGGATTCCTGCCCGCCGCCCTCGAAGTCGCCGACGAATTCACCCTCCGCTCCGCCCGCGCCTACAACCCGAAGGCCGAATTCCCGCCGGGCCGCACCCAAGTCATCCTCGAAGTCGACGGCCAGCCCGCCAGCGTGAAATCCGAAGCCGCCGCCCTTGAAAAACTCCTAAAAAAATCCGGAGCACTCGGCATCCAAAAAGCGACCACCGAAAAAGCCTGCGAATCCCTCTGGGCCCTCCGCCGCGTCTATTCCCAATCCCTCAAAGCCACTGGCCTGAAGAAACTCAATGAGGACATCGTCGTTCCCCGCGGGCGCCTCGTGGACCTCGTGGACTTCGCCGCGCGCCTGCAAAAAAAATCCGGCTTCCCCATAGCCTGCTTCGGCCACGCGGGCGACGGCAACATCCATGTGAACATCATGGTCGCCGACCCCGAAAATCCAGTGATTCAAAAAAAGGCCAATGCCGCGTTGGACGAACTCTTCCGCCAAGTCCTTGCCTGGGACGGCGCGATCACCGGCGAGCACGGCATCGGCCTCGCCAAAAAACCCTGGTGGCCCCAAGCCCT
>CAWUMN010000157.1:0-3679 GCA_963923595.1 uncultured bacterium | reverse complement strand
GAGACTTTGGTTAGGCCTTTTGCTCGAGGATGGCGGCCTTCACCTGCGAGGGCACTTCCTCGAAGTGCGAGGGCTCCATCGAGTAGGAGGAGCGGCCTTTCGAGAGCGAGCGGATCGCGGTTGCGTAGCCGAACATCTCGGAGAGCGGCACCTCGGCGTTGATCGTGCAAAGGTTGCCTTTCGACTCCATGCCTTGGATGCGGGCGCGGCGGCGGTTGAGATCGCCCATGATGTCGCCCTGGAATTCCTCGGGCGTGACATTTTCGACCTTCATGATCGGCTCGAGCAGGATCGGCTTGGCTTTTTTCAGGCCATCCTTGAGCGCGAAGATCGCGGCCATTTTGAACGCCATTTCGTTCGAGTCCACATCGTGGTAGGAGCCGTCGGTGATGTCGACATGGACATCGATGACCGGGTAGCCGGCGACGACGCCGTTGAGGATCGCTTCCTTGAAGCCTTTTTCCACGGCGGGGATGTATTCCTTCGGAATCGTGCCGCCGACGACCTTGTTCTCGATCGTGAGGCCTTTGCCGCGCTCGTTGGGGCGGACTTTGCAGACGACATGGCCGTATTGACCGCGGCCGCCGGACTGCTTGACGAGTTTGCCTTCGCCATCGGCGGGCGAGAGGATGGTTTCCTTGTAGGCGATCTGCGGTTTGCCGGCGTTCGCCTCGACCTTGAACTCGCGCATGAGGCGGTCGCGGATGATTTCGAGGTGGAGTTCGCCCATGCCGGCGATGATCGTTTGGCCGGTGTCCTCGTTGGTGAAAACGCGGAAGGTCGGATCTTCCTCAGCGAGGCGCTGGAGCGCGTTCGCCATTTTTTCCTGGTCGATCTTGGTCTTGGGCTCGACGGCCATCGAGATGACGGGGTCGGGGAACGACGGCGGCTCGAGGAGCACGGCGTGATCCTCGTCGCAGAGCGTGTCACCGGTGGTGATGTTCTTGATGCCCACGATCGCGGCGATGTCGCCCGAGTAGCAGGTTTCGATGTCCTCACGCTTGTCGGCCTGGATCTGGATGAGGCGGCTGATGCGTTCGCGCTTGTTCGTGCGCGGATTGTAGACGGTGTCGCCCTTCGAGAGCTTGCCAGAGTAGACGCGGAAGAAGACGAGCTTGCCGACGAACGGATCGCTCCAGAGTTTGAATGCGAGCGAGCAGAACTTGCCGTTGTCGTTCGACTCGACCTCCATGGGCTCGCCGTTATCGGGGTTTTGGCCCTTGGCCGGCGGAATGTCGAGTGGGCCGGGGAGGTAGTCCACGACGGCGTCGACGAGGTATTGGACGCCCTTGTTCTTGAAGGCGGAGCCGCCGGCGACGGGCACGAATTTGTTCGCGATCGTCTGGCGGCGGATGGCGGCCTTGATATCTTGAATGGTGATGGGTTTTTCCTCGAGGAAAAGCATGCCGATTTCCTCATCGAGATCGCACATTTGCGCTACAAGATCGTCATAGGCCGCCTTGGCCATGTCTTTGAGATCCTCGGGGATTTCCTCGACGGTGTAGGTCGAGCCCATCGCGTCGTTGTCGTGATAGATCACGGCCTTCTGGTTGATGACATCGATCTGGCCCTTGAGGTAGTCTTCCTTGCCGAGCGGGATGAGGATCGGCCAAGCGTTCGCGCCGAGCTTTTGGCGCATCGAGTTGACGGCGGCTTCGAAGTCGGCGCCGGTGCGGTCCATTTTATTGACGAACGCGATACGGGGAACGCCGTATTTGGTGGCTTGGCGCCAGACGGTTTCGGACTGGGGCTGGACGCCGGCGACGCCGCAGAACACGGCGATCGCGCCATCGAGCACGCGGAGCGAGCGCTCCACCTCGGCCGTGAAGTCCACGTGGCCGGGAGTGTCGATGATGTTGACGCGCATTTTGATGCCCTCGAAAGACTTGAAAACGCCCTCCTCCTTGCGCTGCATCCACGAGCAGGTGGTGGCGGCTGAGGTGATCGTGATGCCGCGCTCGCGCTCCTGCTCCATCCAGTCGGTGACGGTGGTGCCTTCATGCACCTCGCCGATCTTGTGGATCATGCCGGTGTAGAAAAGGATTCGCTCGGTGAGAGTCGTCTTGCCGGCATCGATGTGCGCGGCGATGCCGATGTTGCGTGTGCGCTCGAGAGGGAAGGCGCGGTTGGGGGAGTTCGGGTTCGAGGTGTCGGTCGTGGCTGCCATGGTGTGTTGTGTTTCTTTTAAAAAATCGGGAGTCGGGGATAAAAAAGAGGGCGGTTTTTCCTGTGGGGAAAAAACCGCCCGCTTTGGAGAATCATACTACCAGCGGAAATGCGCGAAGGCGCGGTTGGCCTGCGCCATCTTGTGCATGTCGTCGCGCTTTTTGATCGCGTTGCCTTGTCCGGCGGCGGCGTCTTTGAGTTCGTAGGCGAGGGCGTTTTCCATTGGAACACCCTTGCGGCCGTTGGCGAAATTGACGAGCCAACGCATCGCGAGTGAGACCTGCCGGGCGGCGGGAACTTCCATCGGCACCTGGTAGGTGGCGCCACCGACGCGGCGGGACTTCACTTCGAGGCGGGGCTTCACATTCTCGAGGGCCTTGTTGAGGGTCTCGAGAGGATCGATGGTATCGGTGCCCTCACGGGTTTTCTCGATCGCGGTGTAGACGATGCGCTCGGCGGTCGATTTCTTGCCAGCGCGCATGACGGTGCTGATGAGGCTGGCGACGACCGGACTCGCGTAGCGGGAGTCCTTTTTGACTTCTTTATGAATAACTCTGCGGCGGCGTGACATGGTGAGTGGGAATTCTGTTGATTATTTCTTTTTGCCCTTGGCGCCCTTGTCTTCTTGGCCGGGCTTCGGACGCTTGGCTCCGTATTTCGAACGACCGCGACGGCGGCCGTCAACCCCGAGGCTGTCGAGGGTTCCGCGCACGATGTGGTAGCGAACGCCGGGAAGGTCTTTCACCTTGCCGCCGCGAACGAGGACGATCGAGTGCTCTTGGAGGTTGTGGCCCTCGCCGGGAATATAGGCGATGACTTCCTGACCGTTCGTAAGGCGAACTTTGGCGACCTTGCGGAGAGCGGAATTGGGCTTCTTGGGAGTGCGGGTCATGACCTGCACGCATACGCCGCGGCGCTGCGGGCAATTCGCCAGAGCGGGCGACTTCGACTTGACCTTGATTTTCTGGCGTCCTTTGCGGACGAGCTGGTTGATGGTTGGCATTCTCGAATCGTTTTCTAACTCGCGGGACGCGGCGGAAATGCGGCTTCGGCATTTCCCCGACACCTTGCGGGAGGGTGGAGACTAGGGATCGATCCCGGTCTTGCAAGCGAAAAAACGGAAATTTTCCCGCCTGCAGGGACCGGCGGTTTCAGGCCTTGAGTTCCTCCCCGGTTTGGGCGTTGGCGATGACGAATTTTTCCTGGTGGAAAGTCGGGTCGGCGCGGAAAACCAAGCGGCCGGCGTAGCGGCGCTCGATGTCGATGAGGTGATCCTCGTCGTCCGTGCGGAGACGGTTCAGCAGGTCGGGATGAACGGTGACGCGGATTTCGTGGACGCTCTCCTGGTGCTTGCGCATGACGGAGTGGAGCGCGCGCTGGAGTTCCACGCTCATGGTCATCGGGCTCTTGATGACGCCCTTTCCGGAGCAGTGCGGGCAGGCGATGAAGAGCGTGCTCGCGAGGGATTCGTTCGCGCGCTGGCGGGTCATTTCCATGAGGCCGAGCTGGGAGA
>CAWUMN010000156.1:0-3695 GCA_963923595.1 uncultured bacterium | reverse complement strand
CCGATGGGCAGCTGCATGAGGCGGAAGGCGCTGTTAAGCCATGTCACGGCCTCGGCGCCGGCGTAGGAGGCGAAGCGGGAATTCACCAGGACATTGATCTGCACCGCGCTGGCGGCGATGACCGAGGGCACCATCAGGGTGAGGATTTTTTGGATGCCCGAATCGTTCCAGCGAAAATCCGCCACGAACCGGTAGCCCGCTTTTCGGAGGCTGGGAAACTGGATGGCGAGTTGGAGGAAGCCGCCGACGAGAGTTCCAATCGCGAGACCAATAAGCGACTGGCGTCCAAAGGTGGGATCGATGAGCCAGCCGAAGGCCGCGCCGCCGAGGATTGAGCCGATGTTGAAGAAGCTCGAGGCCAGCGCGGGAGCGGTAAAAATCTGGCGCGAGTTGAGCAGGCCCATCACCAGCGCGGCCAGCGACACCAGCAGGATGAAGGGATACATGATGCGGGTGAGCAGAATAGTGAATCCGGCGTCTGCCGCTTCGAATCCGGGCGCGAGGATATGGACCAGCGGTTCTGCAAAAATAATGCCGAGCAGGCTGACGCCGCTCATAAAAAGAGCTGTGAGGGTCAGCATCTTCGATGCCAGAGCCCACGCGGAGGCCTCGCCTTCCTTTTCGATCTTTTGGGAGAAAACCGTGATAAACGCGGTCGAGAGCGCCCCCTCGGCAAAGAGGTCGCGCAGGAGGTTCGGCAGGCGGAAGGCGATCAGGAAAAGCCCCATCGCAGCGGTGCCGAAGATGGCATTAAAAAGCACCTCGCGCACGAGCCCGAGGACTCGGCTGAGCATAACGGCGGTGGCGATGATGCCGCTGGCCTTAGTGTTGAGGCGCTTGCCGTCGTTCATCGCGCGGCGGCCTTGCGGAGGCGTTCCATGATGGCGGCACCGATGCCGGTTTCGGGAATTTCCTCGGCGACGATGAGGTCGAGGCCGGCCTCGTCGAGGCGGCGCATCGCGCCGTAGAGATTCGCGGCGGCTTCACGCAGGTCAGACTTTGCGCTGAGGATTTCTGTTTTGGCGAAGCCCTCACGAGGTGAAGAGAAGGCGAGGAGGCCAGTTTTGTCGGTGCGCGGGGAGGGATTTTTTTCCAACACCAGCGGAGTGCGCGGGGCGTAGTGGCTTTTCAATCCGCCCGGCGCGGAGATAGCGATGTCATCTTCGAGTAGCGGAGCAAAAGTCCGGAGATCGTCTCGAGTGATCGGGCCCTCGCGTAGGATTCGCAGTCCTTCCTTCGAGACATGGACGATGGTGGATTCAATGCCGTGCGCGCAGGGGCCGCCGTCGAGAATGAATGGGATGCGGCCGTCGAGTTCGGCGAGAACATGGGCGGCTGTGGTCGGGCTGATGCAGCCGAAGCGGTTCGCGCTGGGAGCGGCGAGTGGTTTGGCGAAGCGTTGGGCGACCTCGGTAAAAAGAGGATGCGCGCTCATTCGAACGGCGACGGTTTCCTGCCCCGCTGTAACGATGTCGGGAACGATGGCTTGGCGCGGGAGAACCATCGTGAGCGGGCCGGGCCAGAATTTTTGCGCAAGCGCGAGGGCGGTCGGGGTGGGGGAGGTGAGGCGCGTGAGCCAGTCGAGAGAGGGAAGATGAACGATCAGGGGGTCATAGAGCGGGCGATTTTTGGCCTCGAAAATTTTCGCGCAGGCCTCGGGCGAAAGGGCGTCGGCAGCGAGGCCGTAGACGGTTTCGGTCGGCAGGGCGGCAGGCTCTCCGGCGTTTAGCGCCTCGACAATTTGGGAAACGCCATCCGGCGCCTGCAGGATTTGGGTTTTCAATCGAGCCGCGCGGCGAGGACTTCCTTGGTCTGGTTGGCCCGGAAGCCGAGGAGGTTCTTTTTCACGGCGGGAAATTCCGGCGAAAGCAGCGAGGCCGCGAAGAGGGCGGCATTTTTCGCCCCGGCGATGCCGATGGCGAAAGTGGCGACAGGAATGCCGGCGGGCATTTGAACGATCGAGAGAAGGGAGTCTTGGCCTCGGAGGATTTGGCTTTCCACCGGAACACCAAGAACAGGGATGTGAGTATGGGCGGCGATCATTCCCGGCAAGTGGGCGGCGCCTCCGGCTCCGGCGATGATGCAGCGCAAGCCGCGCGAGTCGGCGGATTTCGCGTAGTCGGCAAGAAGGTCCGGCGTGCGGTGCGCCGAAACGACCCGGCATTCGTGCGGGATGCCGAGCTTATCAAGAAACGCTGCGGATTCCTTCATTGTGCTCCAGTCGGATCGACTGCCCATGACGATTCCCACGAGAGGCGATTCCGGTTTGGACTTGGCTTTTTTCATGGAGGCGCGTGGCTTAACAGAAAAGCTCTGGAGGGAGAAACAGGAAAACCGATGGGGTTTTTGGGTTGAAAAATAAAAGGCCGAGCGGAAGCGCGTTCCGCCCGGCCTTTACGAGCATCCCTTATTTGGATGTTCCGATCGAGCTCGGAGCCGGAGCCGGAGCTGGCTTGCTGGCGCAAGCGCCGAGGCCGAGAGCGGCGATCGCGAGAGCCGCGACGGCGGCGATAGTTGCGAATTTCATGGTATTAAGTTTCCCCTCCTTTCTTGGCTGTAGCCGGTGCGAATCTGTCAGAACCACCTTGGCTGACAATACTATTTCCTGCCTTGGCGCGGGGTTTTCACCCCCCTCGGCGGTTCGTTCGAAATTCATGTTTTTTTAAAAAAAGAAACAGCCCGGTCGTCCCAGAGTTCATTTCCTCCCCCAAGTTCGTGAACTCAATCCCTCGACCGGGCTGATCTTGGTTTTGGATTAGCAAAACCCGTGCCAACTTTTGTTCGTAGGGAATTTCCCGAAGGTGTCAAAAAACCGCTGGCGGCTTTTTTCCAATTTCCACCCCTCGATGTTCAAAAAACAACAAATGCGCTCGTCTGGCGGGATTATTTTTGAAGGGGGCTGTCGAAGTAGCGTTTCGTCTCCGAGGCGACGACTCCACTGAGGAGAAGGAGGGCAACGAGATTCGGAATCGCCATAAGGCCGTTCATCATGTCGGAGAAATTCCAGACGACATCGCTTTTCCAAACCGAGCCGACAAAAACCAACACCACCCAGAGGCAGCGGTAGGGAAAAACAGCGCCGACACCGATTAGATATTCCACGGCCTTTTCGCCGTAGTAGGACCAGCCAAGGATGGTCGAAAAAACGAAAGTCAGCAGCCCAAGAATCAGCACGGCGTCGCCGAACAAACCAAGGTGGTGGAAGGCCGCGTCGCACAGGCCCGCTTTCGTGATGCCGGCGTTTTGCCAATCGCCCGACGACACCAAAACAAGACCCGTCATGGCGCACACGACCACGGTGTCCCAAAAGGTCCCCGTGCTCGACACAAGGGCTTGGCGCACCGGATCATGTGTCTGCGCCGCTGCCGCCACGATGGGCGCGCTGCCGAGGCCGGATTCGTTGGAGAACAGACCGCGAGCAATTCCATAGCGCATGGCCTCGGCGATTCCGGCACCGACAAATCCTCCCACGGCAGCCTGGCCAGTGAACGCGCTGGTGACGATGAGATGGATCGTTGCTCCGAGTTTATCCCAGTTGAAAAAAAGCAGAACGAGGCAGCCGAGCACATAGGCTGCCGCCATGAAAGGAACGAGCACCGTGCAGAATTTTGAAATTGAAGAAACTCCTCCGAGGATCACAGCAGCCGTGAGCATGGTCAGAAAAACTCCGACGCCGACTTTGATTTGCCACTCGT
>CAWUMN010000155.1:0-3701 GCA_963923595.1 uncultured bacterium | reverse complement strand
AATCCCCGCCTCATCGCAGCCTTGTCCGTGCTCGCCTTGCAGGCGGGAATCGCCCTCACCGGCAACTACGCGTTCTTCAACCTCCTCTGCGCGGCGCTCTGCCTCTTGCTTCTTGATGACCGGTGCTGGCCGAAATTGCTCCATCAAAAAACCACGCCCTCCGTGTTTTTGCCGAAAGCCATTCGCCGTCCTGTTCTCGCGGCGATCTTGATTCTCTCGGTGATTCCCCTCGCCTCAGCCTTCCGCTCCATCCCCGCATCCCTCGCCCCCCTCGCGGCGCTCTACTCCCGCATCGCCCCCTTCCGCACGGTCAACAGCTACGGCCTGTTCGCTGTCATGACGACGCAGCGCCGCGAAATCCTCGTGCAAGGCAGCAACGACGGCCACGACTGGCAAACCTACGAATTCCTCTACAAACCCGGCGCGCTCGATCGTTCACCGCCAATTGTCGCGCCCTATCAACCCCGCCTCGACTGGCAAATGTGGTTCGCCGCTTTGGGCCGTGTTGAAAGCACGCCATGGTTCCAATCGTTCCTGATCCGCCTCCTGCAAGGTTCGCCCGAGGTTTTGGCCCTGCTCGAAAAAAATTCCTTTCCCGACAAACCGCCGAAATACATCCGCGCGATCTCGGACGATTATTCCTTCACCACATCCGGTGAAAAAGCCTGGTGGCGCCGCGAACCCGCAGCCATCTACTGCCCCGAAATCTCGCTGCGCGAGAGGTAAGTTTCCCCGGCGGCGCGGTAGTTCACCCCATTGAGGGAGCGGGTCTGGTGGAGTTCCCTGCCGACATGGATTCGGGCGTTTTTGCGCGAGTCCGCAAAAACAAACTCCACATGCTCACACTTCTTTCAAAAAAACAAACGCGCCGCCACGAGGCCGAGGACGGCTTTTCGGGCATCGTTCAAATCCCTGTCGATTCCAAGGAACTCGAAGCCACTTGGGTGATGCCCGCCAACGCCGAGGGGATCGTGCTTTTCGCCCACGGCAGCGGGAGCAGTCGCCACAGCAAGCGAAACCAATTCGTCGCATCAAAACTCATCGATGCGGGCTTCGGCACCGTCTTGCTCGATCTTCTCACGAATGACGAGGAGGCCGAGGATTTGGCGGATGGACGCTACCGATTCGACATCGGATTTCTCACCGACAGGCTGGTCGCCGCGACGCATTGGATTCGCAGCCATCCACGCTCGAACCATTGCCGGATTGGGTTCTTCGGAGCCAGCACCGGCGGCGCGGCAGCGCTCAAGGCTGCGGCGATCCTCGGTGATGAGGTTGGCGCGGTGGTGTCGCGAGGCGGCCGTCCCGACCTCGCCTACGAGGATCTCGAGGAGGTTTGGGCACCCACGCTTTTGATCGTGGGAGAAAAAGACGAAGCCGTCCTGCAACTGAACCGCGACGCCTACGAGCATCTCCATTGCATCCGAAAAATGGCCATCATTCCCGGTGCGACGCACCTTTTTGAAGAGCCCGGAGCGCTCGAAAAGGTCGCCAACCTCGCCGCGCGGTGGTTCGAACTCCATCTCTTGAAATCCAACGAAGCCATCTCCGAACAACACGCCACCCACCACGCATGAACGCCCGATTCAAAGACCGAAAAGACGCCGGCCGCATTCTGGCTGGGAAACTGACCAAATACAAAAACCACCCGAACGCCGTGGTGCTGGCCCTCCCGCGAGGCGGCGTGCCGGTGGGCTACGAGGTTGCTCGCGAACTCGGCCTGCCGCTCGATGTGTTGATCGTGCGAAAGCTGGGAGTTCCAAACCACGAGGAACTCGCCATGGGGGCAATCGCCAGCGGCGGGGTGCGTTTTTTGAACCGCAGCGTCATCGAAAGCCTCCGCATCCTGCCCGAGGCGCTCGAGGAGGTGGAACGCCGCGAAGCGCTCGAGTTGATGCGCCGCGAGGCTCTCTACCGAGGCAATCGCTTTCCCACACAAGTCGAGGGGCGGATTGTGATTTTGGTGGATGACGGCATCGCCACGGGATCCTCCATGCGCGTGGCGATTCAGGTCCTGCGCTCCCAGCATGTGAGGAAAATCGTCGTCGCCACACCCGCCGCCCCTCCCTCGGCGAAATGGGAAATCGAACCGCTGGTCGAGGAATTCGTGGCCGTTGTTCTGCCGGGGGATTTCTACGGCGTCGGTCAATTCTACGAGGACTTCAGCCAAATGGACGACGACACGATCTACGAACTCGTCCGCATGGGAGGAAAAATCGAACCCGTGGGGGCGCTATGAACGACGAAATTCAATCCATCCGCCACGCCGCGCAGCCACTCACCGGAGGCTCGGCGGATTACGACGCACTCATTGAGCGGTGCCGAAATGCCAGGATCGTCCTCCTCGGCGAGTCCACACATGGGACGCACGAGTTTTACTCCATGCGAGCGGCGATCACCCGTCGGTTGATCGAGGAATTGGGATTCCATGCTGTGGCGGTCGAGGCGGATTGGCCCGACTCGTGGCGGGTGAACCGCTTTGTGAGGGGGCTAGACGGGGATGAATCCGCCGTCGATGCGCTGGGTGGTTACAAGCGCTTCCCCCAGTGGATGTGGAGGAATTCCGATGTGCTCGATTTCGTTGGTTGGCTCCGCGAGCACAACGAGTCGCAGAGCAACAACCGCACGAAGGTTGGATTCCACGGGCTCGATCTCTACAGCCTGAACGAGTCGATTAAAGAGGTGGTGGCCTATTTGGAAAAACAAGACCCCGCCGCCGCGCATCGCTTTGTGAAGCGCTACTCATGCTTCGAGCATTTCGGCGGCGACTCGCGGAGATACGGGCTCTTCACCGGCGCGGGAGTTTCGAAGAGTTGCGAGGAGGAGGTCGCCTCCGCGCTGGCCGAACTTCGCCGGAAAAAGGGTTCCTACCTGCAACTCGACGGCGAGGAAGCGGAGGATGACTTTTTCCACGCCGAGCAAAACGCCACCGTCGTGACCAACGCCGAGAACTACTACCGCACGATGCTCCGGGGCGATGTGAAGTCCTGGAACCTCCGCGACCGGCACATGATGGACACCCTGCTCGCTCTCATGACCCACATCAACCGCATCCACGAAAACTCGAGGATCGTCGTCTGGGCCCACAACTCGCATGTCGGCAACGCCCTCGCCACACAGATGGGACGCCATGGCGAATTCAACATCGGCCAACTTTGCCGCGAGCATTTCGGTGAGGAGGCCATCCTGATTGGATTCACCACCTTCAACGGCACGGTGACCGCCGCGTCAGAATGGGACGGCCCCGCCGAGCACAAGACGGTTCGTCCCGCGCTGTCGCGGAGCTACGAAATGCTCATGCACCAATCCGGCATGGGAAACTTCTGGTTGGATTTCCACGAGCACCCCGCCTCGGCCGACCTTCTGCGCCCAATGCGGCTCGAGAGGGCGATCGGCGTGGTCTACCATCCCGAAACCGAGCGTCAGAGCCACTACTTCGCCGCCTCGCTGCCGGATCAATTCGATGGAATTTTCCACATCGATGAGACCCGAGCGGTGGAACCCCTCGAGCACTCGGTGGCATGGGAGGCCGGCGAGGTGGAGGAAACCTACCCGAGCGGCTTGTAAAAACTTCACACCCGATCAGGGCTTGCGAGGGGAAATCCAAAAAGGGATAACTCCCCGCACAAACCCATGATCAAACGACTCCTCCACACCCGCTACCGAGTCAGCGACCTCGACAAAACCGTGGCCTTTTACCG
>CAWUMN010000154.1:0-3809 GCA_963923595.1 uncultured bacterium | reverse complement strand
GTTGATTCTGATCGTGGCCCTCGGATCGGCGGGTTTTGCGTTTTATTTGATCCTGAAACCGCCGGCACAGATTCCCCCGCGAATGCAACCCATGCCTTCAGGAGAATTGGCGTCATGGACGACCTTCCTGCAAACCGCCTCCAATTCCCAGGGCGGCGCTTGGCAGGGCGACGAAAAATTCATCAATCAGGTTTTGGCTGCGACCGTTCGGTTGCAAACAGTGGAAAATGCCCTCGGCATCCGGATTCAATTGGAACGCTGTTACCTCGAGATGTCCGACGGTCGCATCGACTTCACGATGCAAGTTGCGGTTCAGGGGCGGAGCCTTTTCCTGCGTGTCTCGCTGGCCCCTGAATTCACAAATCGAAAAATGGGCGTTCGCGTCATTGATGCATCGCTAGGGCGATTGCCAGTCCCAGGGCCGTTGGCCATTTATCTGCTTCCTCTGTTGAAACCCTGCTTCGACTCCCTTGATAGAATTCTGTCGGTTTTCCAAGGTGCGAAATCGATTGAGGTCAAATCCGAACGGATGGTTGTGAGATGGCCCGAAAACTCCTCGCGCTGACCTTCATCTTTCTGTCGCAGGCGGCGGCGGTCCTTTTTGCCCAACTCCCTCTTGGGCGTCCCCTCGAGACAAAGGGTTTTGTGATCTATTCGCCAGACAAGGCCACAAGTTCCCGCCTCGCGCGCCTTGCGCAAACCGCCTCGTCGGAGTGGGAGAAAATCACCGGCGAAAAAATCACCAGCACCTTGCCGATCATCGTGGTGGACAAATCCCGATCCGCAAAACCCGCTGGTGCCAACGGCGCCCGGTGCAGTTTGTTTGAAATCGAGGAGGGAGCCTTGAAAATTCAGATCGACCTCCTTGATGAATGGGCCATGCGTGCGGGTCATTTTGAAACCGAGGTCATCCGCGCCCTGAATCTGCGTGCCATGCATCGCAAAAATCCGCCGAAGGCCGGAAAATCCTACGCCCTCCCGCCGGATTGGCTGGTGGAGGGCATTGGGGAACAAATCCGCCGCAATGGGGGAATCATCCCCGACGGAGTTCACGCGGCTTTGATTCAAAGCGACCGTCCGCCCGCGTTGGGCGATTTCCTGAAGCAAAAAACAGAGCGGCTTGATGCAACCACGCTTCTTCTCTTCCGTGCCCAATCGGTCGCCTTGTTGAAGGTTTTTTCAGACTCCAAAAATTCAAAAAACCGTTTCCAGGCATTTTTGGATTCCCCGGCCTGCGCCGACTCCGATCCTGAAAAGCTTTTGAAGGCTTTTCCCGATGCCGCAACTGACCTTGCCGATTTGACCAAAGTATGGACCCTGTCGCTTGCGAGAAGTTCGATGCCTCCTCAATTGGCCTCGCTCACTGTTCACAAAACCGATGAGGAACTCGCTGGGATTCTTGCTCTCGAAGTTCCCGCCGATCCAAAAAAGAAAAACTCTCAGCCAATCACCGGACCCGCAGCCCTGCCGTCAGCAGCCCGCAATCGCGGCGGCCAATTCCTGATGAGGCAGCGTTCCGCCGAACTTCTGAACCTCGAGTTCCGTGCCCATCCGCTCTTGCGCCCGATCGTCGAGGAATACCGCAATATGGCCATGCTCCTGGCTGCCAAACCAAACTCCAAAGTCGACAGCCGCATCGTGGAAATCGAAAAAATCCGAAGCCTTCTTGTGGAGCGCCACAAGGCGATTTCGGATTATTTGAATTGGTTCGAGGCCACGCAGGTCGATGAGTCGGAAAACTCCTTCGCCGAGGAACCCCGTTCGAATCCTGTTCCTCCGCGCCGGGATCCCATCACCCTCCACATGGACGCTGTCGAGCGCCGGGGTTGGTGAAGCTCTCCGTCCTTGCGCGTTTTGCGACCGATGGCCCATGATTCGGCCCATGGATTATCTGGAACGCGCCCGTCGCGTCTTTGAAACCGAAATCTCGGAAGTCTCGGCTGTTGCAGCCCGGTTGGATGATCGTTTCATCAAAGCCGTCGATCTGGTCAAAGCCGCTGTCGAGCGTCGCAACAAGGTTGTCGTTCTCGGTGTCGGCAAATCCGGCCACATTGGCGACAAAATCGCCGCCACGCTGACAAGCACCGGTTCCACCGCGGTTGTTCTGAACTCCCTCAACGCCCTGCACGGGGACCTTGGAATCGTTGCCGAGGGCGATGTTGTTCTGGCAATCAGCTCCAGTGGCGAAACCCAGGAACTCCTTTCCATCCTGCCTGCCATCGTCCGACTCGGGCTTCCAGTGATCGCGATGACGGGAAACGCGAGTTCCACCTTGGCGAAATCAGCATCGGTGGTTCTCGATGTATCCGTGACGCAGGAGGCCTGCCCGCTGAATCTCGCGCCGACTTCAAGCACGACCGCGATGCTGGTTTTGGGAGACGCTCTTGCGATGGTGCTCCTCGAAGCCCGGGGATTCCAAAAAGAGGATTTTGCCAAGTTCCACCCCGGGGGGAGTCTCGGGCGGTCGCTTCTTCTCAAGGTCCACCAGATCATGCGTCCTGTTGCCGACCTTGCGATCATCCCGCCTTCCGCCACCGTGCTGGAGGCGATCCAAGCCATGACCGCCCATCGCGCCGGAGCTGCTGTCGTGGTTCATGAGGATGGCTCTCTTGCGGGTATTTTCACCCATGGCGACTTCGCGCGTCACTTTCCCGAGGATCCCCACATCGGCACTCGGTCCGTTGGCGATTTCATGACGCTCCATCCGATCACGATTCGTGGCGACAAGCTGGCTGCCGAGGTTCTCCAGATCCTCGAGAACCACCGCATCGACGACCTTGTTGTGCTCGATGAAAACAAGCATCCGATCGGCGTGGTCGACTCCCAGGACCTCACGCGCTTGAAGATTCTTTGATCCTCGCGTTCCACAAACCCTATGGCGTTCTCTCGCAGTTCACGCCGGATGGGAGTTCCAATCGCCCGCTTGCGGACTTCGCGTTTCCCAAAAATGTCTACCCGATCGGTCGTCTGGATGCCGACTCCGAGGGGTTGCTTCTTTTGTCCGATGAGGCGAAATGGAACACCCGCCTCCTCGATCCAGAGAATCATGTCTCAAAAACCTATCTCGTCTTGGTTGAGCGCCTGCCCGGTGAGGAGGCGATACAGCGTTTACGGACTGGATTGGTGCTTGATGGAAAAAACACCCTTCCTGCCGATGCCTCCCTCTGTGATCCCCAACCAAGCATACCTCCGCGGGATCCCCCGGTCCGCATTCGCAAAACCGTCCAGGATTATTGGATTGAACTTCGCCTTCGCGAGGGGCGTAACCGCCAGATCCGGCGAATGACCGCCGCTGTGGGACATCCCACGCTGAGGCTCATCCGGGTGGCGATGGGCTCATTGGCTCTCGGTGACCTTCCCGCAGGGACTTGGCGCGAGATCGAACACGCGGAACGGGCACTTCTGTTGGAGGCGGGGATTTAGGGGAGTTTACGCGGTAACGCCACGCAGGTAGTTTTCGATCTCATGACCTTCGCCACACAACTCACGGTCTTCCGGATTCTGATGATTCCGGTTTTCGTGTTGTTTTGTGTTTACTACGGCGAAAGCATTTCGCTCGGCTGCCCCGAGGAGTGGCAACGCCTCGCCGCGATCGGGGTTTTCATTCTCGCTGCGATTACCGATGGGCTCGATGGCTACATCGCCCGGCACTGGAACCAGCGCAGCCGACTTGGCGCGGTCCTCGACCCCATCGCCGACAAGGGACTTCTTCTGACAGCCATCATCACCCTGAGCCTCAGCAACTGGAATCACGCCTTTCCGCTCTGGTTTCCGGTTCTGGTGATCGCCCGCGATGCCGTGATTCTTGC
>CAWUMN010000153.1:0-3890 GCA_963923595.1 uncultured bacterium | reverse complement strand
ATTGAGCGCTTCCCCCTGTAGGGAATGCGCGAGTTTTTGGCCTTTTGTTTTGATGGAAAGAAATCTAAGTAGGCGTTCTTATCTCTGTGGCCTCCTCTAAGAAAAAATCCAAAACGCCAGTTCCCCCACCCGCTCCATCCGTCGCCCCCCACCCCGGCGCCTCGACCGGCGAAATCCTCTCCTGGTGCGGCTTCACAGCCATCCTGATCGCCTGCATCGGGTATGTTTTGTTCCACGCCTTCCTGATCGACCGCGTCACCGTGCGGCTCTGCCGCGAGATCGACGGCCCTAACGCCAAGCCGACCGAGGTTTTGCCCGTCCCCCTCCTTGAGATCGCCTTCGACGGCTATGTCTGGAACCGCCATGCGGAAAAACTCGGCGAGAATGGCGAGTGGCGCGTGCGCTACACCGACATGGACAATGCTCCTTACGGCCGCGAGGTGCATTGGAGCTCGGGCTTCGCGTGGTATCTGCGCGGCCTTGGAGAAATTTACCGCCACTATACCGGCGACACGCTTCGTAACAGCATCTACCGGATGTCGATCTGGGCGAATCCGATCCTACTCGTCATCGCCCTAGCACTTTTCTCGACGCTCTCGGCGCGTCGGTTCGGCCCGCTGTGCGGTTCGGTTTTGGCGATTGGCATGGTCACGACAGCCTCGTTCTACGAAGGCTTCCTACCGGCCTACCCAGACCACCACGGCATCACGGCCTTCGCGCTTCTGGGCCTGATCTTCGGCATCGCTTGGGCTGGCGCGGGATGGGTGCAAAAACCCGGCGCGAATGCGTTTTTGCCTCCCCGTTCGTATGCTCAAGCCAAGAGCGGGATGATTTTTTCGGCGGTTTGTGGCGCGGCGGGTCTCTGGATCAGCGCCTTTTCGGCCGCGATGGTGCTTTCGGGAATCGGCCTCGCCGCGATTGTCACGACACTGTTATTCCGCCAATCGGCCGAAAAATCTGGCTGCGTGTTCGAAGCCTCCCTCTGGCGAATTTGGTCGATCTGGGGCGCCGGGGCCGCGCTGGGTTTTTATTTCCTCGAGTATTTCCCGAATCACATGGGCGTCCGACTCGAGGTAAACCACCCGCTTTACGACCTCGCCTGGCTCGGAGGCGGTTGGATCATCGCCGTGATTTGCGGCTGGTTGGTCTCGCGTGACGCTGAGCCATTCCCGTTGAAAAGCCTGCTCCTTCCCCTGATCGCGTGTTCCGCCCTGCCGGCGATGATTTTGATCGGAGGCCCGAAGGCCTACATCCCGAGCGATGCCTTCATGGGCGGGCTTTGGAAAAACATCGCCGAACTTCTGCCGTTGATGACCCGCATCGAAATGGGTGCGATCTCGTGGAAGGTGGCGTTCGGCTACTTCCCGGTTTTCATCGCGCTCGCCATCGCACTCACATTTTTCCGCAGGGTCGATGGCGGCTCCAAAGCCGTGCTGATTTTCCTATGCATCCCGATCGTGATGATCACCGCCATGCAATTCTACCAAGTGCGATGGGGAATGCTCAACGGCCCTCTCTACATTGCCCTCGCCGGGTTGGTGGTTCCACAAATTTGGCGACTCGTTCCGCAGGCCCCGGGCGCGCGGATAGTCGGCATCCTGACACTTTGCGTGTCGGCCTACTTGTTTTCTGTCGACACGGTTTGCGGGATGCTCCTGCCTTTTTGGAAACAATACTCGAGCGAGAAAAATATCGAAGTCGGATCCGGCCAACTCCTCGCGCTCCTGCACCGCGACATGGCGAAGGCGATTTTGCAAAACGCGAATGGCAAGCCCGTTACCGTTCTCAGCAGTCCAAACAGCTCTTGCCTTCTCTCCACGCTCGGCGGCTTCAAAACGGTCGGCACCCTGTATTGGGAGAATGTGGACGGCCTCAAAACCGCCGCCGAGATGCTCAACGCGCAGTCCGACGATGAGGCACTCGCCATGTTGAAAAAACACGGCATCACGCATGTGTCGCTCATGCCGTGGGAGAACTTCATCGGGCCGTATTTTCAAATCCTTAATCCCAACCCCGTGCCGGGCAAATCGCTCGATAATTCCTTCGGCCAGCGAGCGCTTTTCAAAAAAGAACTCCCCCGCTGGGCACGCCCGATTCCTTATCCGAAAAATTTCCTCTCCAACGCGCTCCAGCAGGATGTCCTCTTGCTCGAAATCGTCCCAGACCAAAGCCCCGACGAGGCGGAATTCCATCTCGCCCGCTATCAAAGACTCTCCGAAGGCAACCCCGTCGCCGCCGAAATTCGCCTAAAAAGCATTCTCGACCGCTCGCCTAATGCCGGTGTCGTCCGAATGGAACTCGCCACGCTTTACTTGGACCAAAAGCGCTTCGACGACGCCAAAACCCAAGTGCTCGAAGCCATGAAAGACGCTCCCCCCGAAGCTCGGCGCCAAAACCTGCAAAACTTCGCCCAAGCTCTTCAACAACTCGGCGCAACCACCCAAGCCGCCGAGATTCTCAAAGCTGCCGGTCAATAAAGTCGTCTAAATCTGGGAATTCGGATGCGGCGCTTTTTAAATTTCTTGTCTTTTATCAATCATTGAGTAAAAATACTCACTCATTGAGTAAAATCCCAATGCCTTTGATAAAGTATTTTTCTGAATATGTTTGAGAGGAAGATTGTTGAGGAAATCCTGCGGTTGGGAGCCATCTCGCCTGCCCGCCTTCAGATTCTCATCGGCCCCCGGCAAGTCGGCAAAACGACAGCAGCAAAACAAGCGGCCGCGCGCAGCGGATGGCCCAGCCATTACGCAAGCGCAGATGAAGCATTGCCGCCCGGGCCGGAGTGGATTGAATCGCAGTGGAATATGGCCCAGCGCCAAACCATCGAATCCGATTCCCCAGTCTGGTTGATTCTGGATGAAATTCAAAAAGTGCGGGGCTGGTGCGAGGAGATCAAGCGACTTTGGGACGCGGATACATCCGGCAAAATCAAGCCCCTTCTTTTGGGTTCCTCCGCCCTATTGCTCCAGAAAGGTCTCTCCGAGAGCCTTGCCGGGCGCTTCTTTCTCCATCGTTGCGGGCATTGGACCTGGCCTGAAATGCGAGCAGCATTTGGCTGGGATTTGAACACTTGGCTTTATTTTGGAGGTTACCCGGGAGCGGCAAACTACATCAACGATCCCGCGCTTTGGCTCAGATATGTGAATGACAGCCTGATCGAGACAACACTTTCCCGGGATGTTTTGCAGATGGAAACGGTGGCCAAGCCCGCTCTCCTGCGTCATCTTTTCGGCCTAGCCACGCACTACCCCTCCCAAATTTTGTCCTTCAACAAAATGCTCGGCCAATTGGTGGATGCCGGAAATACGACCACCC
Source organism: uncultured bacterium (assembly GCA_963923595.1). Lineage (GTDB taxonomy): Bacteria > Verrucomicrobiota > Verrucomicrobiia > Chthoniobacterales > Terrimicrobiaceae > UBA967. Next base: position 572 of record CAWUMN010000153.1, on the reverse strand, counting down.
TTTCGCACTATCTGCAGCTTTTGGGACAAGCCTACCTCATCACCGGGCTCCCCGCCTATTCCGGCGGCGAGGTGCGGCGACGCGCTAGCAGCCCAAAACTAATCATTCAAAACAACGCCCTGGTGACAGCCGGCAATCCTCGCTCGCTCGCCACAGGCGCCATCGACGCCTTATGGCGTGGCCGCCTCGTTGAGAACGCCGTCGGAGCTGCACTCCTTGATGAATGCAACACCCCAGGATCGGGAGTTTACTACTGGCGCGACGGTTCTATAGAAGCCGACTTCGTCATCAATGAGGGGCCGCGCCTGATTGCGGTTGAAGTCAAAAGCGGACGCCCCGGAAAAACATCCGGCCTGGCCGCATTCAAAAAGAATTACCCCAAGTCCACCCCTCTGATCATCGGTTCAGGGGGAATTCCCTTGGAGGATTTTTTTGAAAACCCGAGGATCTTTTAAATAATGAGTGCCCATGTCAAAAACCTCCTAAAACTTGGAGCCACCACCCATGCCTGAGGTCACCATCATCATGCCATGCCTGAACGAGGCGGAGACGCTGGCCGATTGCATCGCTGC
>CAWUMN010000152.1:0-3891 GCA_963923595.1 uncultured bacterium | reverse complement strand
CGGAGATGTGTATAAGAGACAGATCCGTTTCCACTCCTCTGGTGAATTTGCAGATCGGCAACGGCAACGAACGCCAAAATCTGAGCACCGCGATCCAAATTGTCTTCGTGATGACGCTCCTCACCTTGGCGCCATCGCTCGTGATGCTCATGACGAGTTTCACCCGCATTGTGATCGTTCTCGGATTTGTCCGAACCGCGCTCGGCGTGCCCAGCGCCCCCGCCAACCAACTCCTCATCGGCCTCTCGCTTTTCCTGACCTTTTTCATCATGGCTCCTGTCTGGCAGGACATCCAAACCCAGGCGCTCACGCCCTACATGAATGAACAAATTGGGTCCAACGAGGCCATGGACCGCGCGATCGAACCGATCCGCGCTTTCATGCTCCGCCAGACCCGCCCAGGCGAAGTGGACTTCTTCCTCGATCTCGCCGGAATGGGACGCACGGCGGTGAATGACCTTCCGATGCGTGTCGTGCTGCCGGCCTTTGTGGTGAGCGAACTCCGCACGGCATTCCAAATGGGCTTTCTAATTTTCATTCCATTTCTCGTGATCGACTTTCTGGTCGGCTCAACCCTCATGTCGATGGGTATGATGATGATGCCCCCGACCATGGTCGCCCTTCCCCTTAAGCTATTGTTATTTGTTTTAGTAGATGGCTGGCAGCTTGTTATTCGATCTCTTGTTCAAAGTTTCGCCGGATGAACCAGGAAACTGCCATTGAAATGCTCCGCTCGCTGATCACTGTTTCTCTCACAGTGGTCACCCCGGTCATATTGGCCGCGCTTGTGGTCGGCGTTGCCGTGAGCCTCATTCAAGCCATCACCAGTATCCAGGAACCCACACTCAGCTTTGCCCCGAAATTGATCGCCGTTGGCGCTGTGATTATTGTCGGAGCGCCTTGGATCATCCGGCAGTTGATGCAATTCACGATATTCTTCATCAACAAAATCCCGGAGATGACGCGATGATCACGATCCGCATCGAGGATATCTACCCCGGAATGCTCATTTTCCTCAGAGCCTCGGGCATGTTTCTGGTCATGCCGGTGTTTTCAGGAACCATGATCCCAGCCCCGGTTCGGATCGGCATTGCAGCCATGATAGCCTACCTTCTCGCTCCGATTTTTGGAAATTTCGGGGGCGTTCCCGGGCACTGGTTCGTGCTTGTCGCCGAGGTCGTGCACGAAGTCCTCACAGGTCTTCTTCTTGGTTTCGCGGTCCGATTCCTGCTCTACGCCTTGGAAATGGCTGGAGAAATCATCGCCGTCCAAGTCGGACTCTCGCTCAGCTCGAATATCGACCCGATCACCCGCAACACCGCCACGCCACCGAACACGATGCTCCAATCCTTCGGCTTGGTTCTTTTTCTGGTAACAGGCGCCTATCAATTCTGCCTTGTGGCCTTCGCGCGGAGTTTCGAGGTTTTCCCGCCCAGTGCGATTTTCGACCCCCAATCCATCAATGCGGTTATCGCCTCCAGCGCCCGGGTTTTCATGCTGGCGATTCAAATTTCGGCCCCGCTTCTGGCGATCAGCTTTCTGGTGAACATGTGCTTCTCGGTCCTCGGCCGCGCAGCACCCAGCCTGAATGTTTTCATCCTCAGCTTCCCCGTCCAAACCCTCGCCGGGTTGACCGTTTTTGCAATGACGCTGGGTCTCGCCGTTCAATATATCCTCCGCGACATGCAGCAACTGCCCGAGACGATGCTGCGCTTCCTGCGTTGATCCGCCATGGCCGAGCAGAACGACAACGCCACAGAGAAGCCTACAGATAAAAAAATCTCGGAGGCGCATAACAAAGGCCAATTCGCCCAGGCTCCCGAAATCCAAATGGTCTTCGGCCTCATCGCCGCCTACTTCGTTCTGCTTTTCACCCTCGACGGCCAATCCCGCTTCATCACGGAGTTCGTCGCCAGCATTCTGGGAAATCTCGAAAAATACAAAATCATCAGCCAAGCGCTTCCACACTGGATCATGATGGGATTTTTGATGCTTTTCGGGCTGTGCCTCCCGATGTTGCTGGCCACGACCATTGCGAGCATTCTCGCCGGCGGACTGCAAAGCCATTTTAAAGCCACCCCGGAGGTTGTTGAGGCGAAATTCGACAAACTCAATCCCATCTCGGGCTTCCAGCGCGTCTTCAGCAAGCAGGGCTTGGTGAAGATGGTCATCGATCTCGGAAAATGCCTCATCGTTGCCGCCCTCATCTACACTGGCGTCCATGATGTTCTCACCGACCCGATCTTTTTCACGCCAGTGCCCATCTTCCGCCTCGGTTCGTTCATCTACGACTCGAGCCTCATGCTCTTTTTCCGCCTCGCCCTTGCCATGAGCGGACTCGCGATTCTCCACTACATCTACCAACTCAAAAAAACCGAGAAGGACCTGATGATGACGAAGCAGGAGATCAAGGACGAGCAACGCCAGGCCCAGGGCGACCCGAATGTGAAAATCGCCCAGCGCGCCATGGCCCGCCGCCTCCTCCAGCGCCAAATGCTCGCCGATGTCCCGAAAGCCGATGTCATCATCACCAACCCGACCCACTACGCCGTGGCCCTCAAATACGAGCGCGGCGTCGATTCCGCCCCGGTCGTCCTCGCCAAGGGCCACAACAGCTTCGCCCAACGCATCAAATCCATCGGCTCGAAATTCGAGGTTCCCACCGTGGAAAACAAACCCGTTGCACGCGCGCTATTCAAATTCGGCCAGGTCGGCAAACCCATCCCCGCCCAACTTTATCAAGCCATCGCCGAGATTCTGGGTTATGTCTATCGCACCCACCGCTACTACTTCTACCAACTCAAATCCCGCCGCCTGAAAACCTGACACCTTTAGAGAATGGCCAACCTCGATAGCGCAACCCAGTCTCCGTGGAGCCGATTGTTCAAGCAATCGGACCTCATCTTCACGCTGGGCCTGTTCGGCATCGTCATGCTGCTGGTCGTCCCCGTCCCCACCTGGGCGCTGGATTTTTTCCTTTCCCTGAACATCGGGCTCTCGCTGATGATCCTCCTCGTCATCATCTATGTGAAGGACCCGCCTGAGTTCTCGGCGTTCCCGACGATTCTTTTGGCCGTCACCCTCCTCCGACTCGCGCTGAACATCGCCTCCACCCGACTCATCCTGCTCGATGGCTACGCGGGCCATGTCATCGAGGCGTTCGGCAAGGTTCTGATCCAGGGAAACTACCTCGTCGGCGCCGTGGTTTTCATCATCCTGGTCATCATCAATTTCATCGTGATCACGAAGGGCGCGGGCCGTATCGCCGAGGTCGCCGCCCGTTTCACCTTGGACGCCATGCCGGGCAAACAGATGGCTATCGATGCCGAACTCAACGCCGGCATCATCGATGAACTCACCGCCACCAGCCGACGCCTCAAGGTCCAAAAGGAAGCCGACTTCTACGGCGCGATGGACGGTGCCAGCAAGTTCGTCCGGGGCGATGCCGTCGCGGGCATTCTCATCACCATCATCAATGTCGTCGGCGGCTTCGGCATTGGAATGCTCCAGAAAGGCCTCCCCATCGATGCGGCCCTCCAAAAATACACCCTCCTCTCGATCGGTGACGGCCTCGTCTCCCAAGTTCCCGCTCTCGTCATCTCCGTTGCCGCCGGCTTGCTCGTCACCCGCGCCCAGGGTGAGAACAGCCTCGGCTCACAAATCGGCCAACAACTTGGTGCCTACCCCCGCGCCGTCGGCATTTGCTCCGGCCTCATCTCAGCCATGGCCTTTGTGCCTGGAATGCCGCCCATCCCCTTTCTGATCCTCGGCGGCATCACGGGAACCATGGCTTATCTGCTGAAAAAAGACTCCAGCTCCGCCGAGGAAAAACTCGGCCCCGGCGGCCGGCTTGCTCTTCCCGCTCCCGGGGGCTCGCGTCCTGCGGCAGGT
>CAWUMN010000151.1:0-3928 GCA_963923595.1 uncultured bacterium | reverse complement strand
CGTGAGTTTTTGGATGCTGTCGTTCACAAGTGAAAGAATAGGCGCCGAGGTGGATGTGTGGAGCGCAAATAGCCTCCAGTGCCCTGATCGCGATCGGTGGCGTCTCGGCTTACTATGTCTTGTGAATCTTAACATCAGTGGATGGCTGACGAATAGAGGCGGAGTTGGAAATCTATAAAAGCTTTCTTCGCTTCAAGATAACAACCCACAGGGTTGTCACGGCGAGGGCGGCTAGGCCGGCGAGGAGGCCGAAGCGCTCGGGCCAGCCGGGGAAGGGGACGAGGGTTCCGTAGAGGGCGAGGGCGGGAACGACTGTGGCCATGGGGAAAACAATCCAGCGCCAGCGCGGTTGGGAATTTTTTGAGCGGAACATCAGGAAAAGGGCACCGATGGCCAGGCCCATGTAGACCAGCACGAGCAGAATCGCCTGGGCGGTGGCGGCGACGAACAGTGTTTGAAAGCGGTCGGCGGCGGGAACCAACATGCCGCAGGCGATGACGATGAGCGCGCAGATCAACACAGCTCCCGAAGCGGTGGAGGGAGCGTTGCGGTGGTTTGTGCGAGCGAGTGCGGCGGGGAGGTGTCCCGCGCGAGCTAGGGCGAAAATTCCCTTCGAGGCCGCGAGCGTGAAGCCGATGCAGGTCGCCGCGAAATCCACCAGAACGGCGAGTCGAATCCAGAGCGACGCCCATGGGCCGACGAGTTGCTCGGCCATGCGCGCATAGCCATCCATCACGCCGCCCCAGTCTTTCGAGACTCCCTCCGGGCCGTAATGGATCGTGCCGGCATAGGAGCAAAAGACGAGGAGGAGCGCTGCGATGGAGACGGTGCCGACGAGCGCGATGGGAATTTCGCGCCGGGGATTTTCGCTTTCTTCGGCGAGGGCTCCGGCCGTTTCGAATCCTCCGAAAAGCAGAATGCTGAACAGCAGGGCGCCGAAGAGATCGCCGCCATGCGGATTGTTCCACGAAAAAACCGAGAGGGTATTCGCGGGCCCAGTCTGCCACACAGCGGCTACGGCGGTGAGGAGAAAGGGAACGACCGAGATTGAGACGATGGTGAGCTGTGCTCCTGTGGCAAAAGATGAGCCACGGACATTGATTCCCCACGCAGCTGCGGCCAGCGCAAGTGCGGCAATCCACCAGGGAAACTCCACGCCGAAATAGAGCGAGGTGAAGCGGGCGAACAATTCGCCAACGGCGATCGTGAATCCCGCCGCGCCGGAGAAAATGAGCGAGAGGACATAGATGCCGAGCACGCCGACTCCGGCGGCAGGGCCCCAGGCGCGGCCGATGTAGTCGCCGATCGCGCCCGCGCCGCCGGTCTCGGAGGCGAAATAGGCAACGACGAGCGAGAATAAAACCATCCCGACCGCAGCGAGAGCCACAGCCAGCGGCCCGATCGCCCCAGCGAGGGACGCGACGATTCCAAGGAAAAGCGCGATGTCGATGAGCGGCCCGATCGAGAAGCATTGGCCGACGAGTTGCGCCAGGCCCAGGCGCTTCGGACTCCCTCCCTTTTTCAGATGCAACGACATGATTTCCTCGCCGGATGGGGGGGATTGATTCCGGCCGTTGGCCTACTCTCCTTCGGAGTGGCGCTTCGCGCCATCTGTGCTGCTTTGCAGCGCTCGAACTTCGTTCTCATCCCCCGGAATTTTTTAAAGGTCCGCACGCGGACGATGGCGGATGGGGGGGGATTCGAACCCCCGATGCCTTTCGGCATACACGCTTTCCAGGCGTGCGCATTAGACCACTCTGCCACCCATCCTGAGCTGGCGGGATGGTCTTGATAGTCGAGAAACCGGCCGATGGCAATGGCGGGCTCGGGGTTTTAAAATCAGTGGCCGAGGGCGTAGGCGAGATGCGGCGTGTAGAGCTTGGGCTCGAGCAGGAAGCTGTCGTGGCCTTTTTCGGAATGGACGGTGAGCCGGAGGTGCGGGACATCGGCTTTCTTGAGCTCGGCGCAAATCTCGGACTGGTAGTCGGGGTAGAAGCAGCAGTCGCTGTCGATCGTGAAGACGAGAAATTGCTGGTCGCGGCAGCGGGCGAATAGCGGATGTGTGCCGGAGGCTTTGGCGTCCTTGAAGAGGTCGAACTGCTGCCAGGCGTCGATGATTCGCAGGTAGCTGTTGGCATCGAAGCGGCGGACGAATTTTTGTCCCTGATAGAGCATGTAGCTCTCGAGGACGCTGGAGATGCGATACCAGGGAATGTCGGTCTCGGGCTGGACGATCGCCACCTTCGCGCGCTCCTCGATCGCATCGGCGTAGAAAAATGTCTTGTGGCTGATCATGCGCGCCAACGCGAGGCCATGCACAGGGCCGGGGGTGCCGTAGTAGTCGCCACCGCGGAATTCGGGGTCGCGGGTGATGGCGATGATTTGCTCGAGGTTGTGCATCTGCTGGAGGCCATGGGAGCGGAGGCCTGTGGCGATCGGGATGACATTCGTCACGCGCTCAGGGTGATGGAATGCAAAATCCAGGGCACACATTCCGCCAAGTGAGGCGCCGACGACGGCGTGGAGTTTTTCGATGCCGTAGTTCTCGAGGATCGGGAGCTGCGAGCGGACGATGTCGTGGACGGTGACGCGAGGGAAGGTGGAGCCGTAGGGCTTGCCGGTGGCGGGATTGATTGAGGCGGGACCGGTTGAACCGTAGCAACTCCCGAGGTAGTTCGCACAGATGATGAAAAACTTGTCGGTATCCAGAGCGCGGCCGTGGCCGATGAAGCTGTCCCACCAACCGGTGTGCATTTCCTCGGTCCAGCGGTCGCCTGTGCCAGGCACGGATTTGTTCGTGCCGGCGGCGTGCTGGGCGCCGCTGAGGGCGTGGAAAAGCAGGATCGCGTTGCTGCGGTCGGCGTTGAGTTTGCCGTAGGTCTCGTAGGCGATTGTGACCGACGGCAACGCGCCGCCGTCCGCCGTGACGAATGGCTCGCTCTCGCTGCCAAAGGTCAAAAATTTTGTTTCTACTATTCCGACGCCTTTGGACATTTGGGTGAAATTATTTCGCTGCGGCGGCGAGGGCTTGGTCGAGATCGGCGAGGATGTCGTCGATGTGCTCGATGCCGACCGAGAGGCGGACGAGTTCCGGTGTGATGCCGCCTGCCGCCTGCTGCTCGGGGGTGAGCTGCGAGTGGGTGGTGGTGGCGGGGTGGATGGCGAGGCTCTTCGCGTCGCCGACATTCGCGAGGTGGGAGAAGAGCTTGAGGCTCTCGATGAATTTCGTGCCCGCCGCGTTGCCGCCCTTGATGCCGAAGACGACCATCGAGCCGCCTTTTCCGCGAAGGTATTTCTTGTTGAGTTCGAAATTCGGGTCGTCCGGCAGGCCGGGGAACCGGACCCACTCGACCTTCGGGTGGTTTTTGAGGTGCTTGGCGACGGCGAGCGCGTTGTCGCAATGGCGCTCCATGCGGAGCGGGAGGGTTTCGATGCCTTGCAGGAACATCCAGGCGTTGTCGGGCGAGATGCACGCGCCGAGGTTGCGAAGCGGGATCACGCGCATGCGGATTGCGAACGCGACCGGGCAAAGAGGCCCGATGTCTGTGGCCCAGCGGACACCGTGGTAGCTGGCGTCGGGCTGGGTCATGAGCGGGAATTTCTCGGAGTTCCAGTTGAACTTGCCGGAATCGACGACGATGCCGCCGATGGCAGTGCCGTGGCCGCCCATCCATTTTGTGAGCGAGTGGACGACGATATCCGCGCCGTGGTCGAGCGGACGGGTGAGGTAGGGCGTGCTGAAGGTCGCGTCCACCACGAGCGGGAGTCCGTTTTTATGGGCGATGGCGGCGATAGCTTCGAGGTCGGCAACATCCAGGCCGGGATTGCTGACCGTTTCGCAAAAGAGGAGCTTGGTTTTCGGCGTGATCGCCTTGGCGAAATTCTCGGGGTTCTTGGGATCGACGAAATGAACCTTGATGCCGAACTG
>CAWUMN010000150.1:0-3968 GCA_963923595.1 uncultured bacterium | reverse complement strand
AAATCGCGGCAGGATTTCCTGCTGGCGCGGGCGGCGGTTCTTCGAAATGACAATGACCTCGCGCTGAAATTTCTCGCACCGCTTGTTCCCTTGAATCCGGCAATGGCGACCGATGTTACCCTCCTCCACTCAACCGTTTTAACGCGGGCTGGGCGCGCTCCAGAGGCCGAAAATCTTTTGGAGGAATTCATCGCTGCCAATCCCGAGGCCCCTGGCCTAGAACGGATTTTTAAGAGTCTCAACGAAGCCTATTCCAGCACCGCCAGTGCCTCGTCGAGCGAACTGAAGCGCTGGGCTGAGGACGAGAAGCCCTCCCTCCGCCGAAAACTGGCTACCTATTATTTGGCCGGATTCGAGCAGCGGCAAAAAAATCCCCAAGCCGCCTTGGCGCTTCTGGAGAAACTTTACGCCGAACCTGGCCCGAATCCCTTCGAGGAGGAAACGCTTTTTGAGATGGCCTCGCTTCGGCTTCGGAAGGGTCTCGCGGATGAAACCCTCTCCGTTCTACCGCCTTCGGGTCGCTCGCCGCAGACCGATTTCCTTCGAGGGCTGGCGCTCGCGAAGAAGTCCCAATTTTTAGAATCGGGTGAGGCGTTCTTATCCGCAGCCAACGACCCCGAACTCGCCGAGTCGGCCCTCTACAATGCCGCGCTTTGCGAGATGCAGGAGGATTCTCCTGCGAAACCAGCACGCACCGCTTTGGAGTCAAGGTTCCCGAAAAGCCGGAATCTTTCGGCTTTGAAGCTCCAAGAGGCTTTCTCCCTCGTTCGGTCGGGAAATCCCGAGGCCGGTGGGGCTTTGGAATCCCTCGCCAACTCCGAGGATTTGCCGACAGCGGCCAAAGCCCGCCTAGCGCTCGCCGAGTGGAAATTTCAACAGCTCGACACCGCCGGGGCCCGGCTGGAACTCGAGAAAATCTCGACCCAATCCGACTTGCCCCGTCAGGAAGCCCTCCGCGTTTTTCTTAACGACAACGGCGAACCCGGTTCCGAGGAGTCCGCCATCGAGGAAGCCCGCGCGTATCTTCTCAAACATCCTGATTCGGAATCCGAGCCAGAGGTCCGCCTCAAGCTTGGCGAGCTTCTCTTCCGCAAGGGCGACTTAGCCGCAGCCCGTGTGGAACTCGAGGCGCTGGCGCGGAAATTTCCCGGTAATGTCAACGAGATGCCTGCTCTTTTCCTCGCCGCCAAGGCTGCCGCCCGTATTCCGACCGCCGATGCTCCGGACGCAGCGATGCTTCTTTTTGAGGAAGTGGCTTCGAGCCCCGGCCCGCTTGCCCACCGCGCCCGACTTGAGCAGGCCGGAATCCAATCCACACGCGGCAAGGCGGATGAGGCGAATGTGATTTTAGAAAAAATCCTCGCCACAAATCCCACCCCCGACATGAAGGCCTCGGCGCTCATGGAGAAAGGCAAGAACCTCTACACGCTCGGCGACACCGACCCGCGCGCCTACAAATCCGCCATCGAGGTGTGGAAGCAAATCGCCATGGAAAATCCCGATCCCGCCTGGCGCAACCAAGCCTTGGCGCGCATCGGAACGGCCCAGGAGAAATCCGGCGATCTCAATGCCGCGCTCGCGAGTTACTACGAGGTTTTCAAACCATCCGCCGCTGCTCCCGTGGAATATTTTTGGTTCTACAAAGCGGGATTCGCGGCGGCGATGATTCTCGAATCCCGCAAGGAATGGCCCGAGGCGATCCGCGTTTACGAGTTGATGGCCGCGATGGAAGGCCCCCGCGCACTCGAGGCCAAAAACCGCATCAAACAAATCCGTCTCGAGAATTTCATCTGGGACGGCGATTAAGCTTCAAGCCGTGCGGAGGATGTGGAGCGTGATCTCGGGCGGGCAATTCCACCGCGCAGCGATGCCGCAACCTCCCGTTCCTCGCGAAGTATAGCCCTGCAGTCCCAAATGCTCCCAACGGCCCGAGATGAATTTTCGTGGCGCTCGGCACGGCACAATAATCGGACGACCACCCGGCAGACAAATCTGCCCGCCGTGGGTATGCCCGCCGAGCATGAGCTCAAATCCCGCATCGGCGGCTTGGGCGAAAGTCTCGGGGCTGTGCGAGAGCAGGATCGCGCATTCGTTTGGAGGAATGCCGGCCCGGGCCTTGGCGAGGTCATGGGTTTTGTAGAAATGCGGATCGTCGATCCCGCTGATCCAAAGCCGCGCGCCGTCCCGCTCGAGAGTGAACGACTCGTTGAGCAATACTGGCAGGCCGATTTTTTCGAGTTCGGGAACCATCTCGAGAAAATCATGGTTGCCGAGAATGCCGAAGCGGACGGGCGCGAGCGCAGAGCAAATCCTCTCCAATTCGCGCAGGCAGGGTCCGTGGTCGCCTTCCATCCCATTTCGAAAATCGCCTGTGAGGACTGCCGCATCGTGCGGCGTGGTCTGCACGAGTTTTTCGATCACCGGCGTCAATTCGACATCCAGATCGCAGTGAAGGTCGCTGAGTTGGAGCAGGCGGAAGCCGTCGAAGGCGGCTGGCAGCGACCGAAGCCTCCACTCCTGCCGCACGACTTGAACATCCAGAAAACTCCTCCGCAGGGGCTCGCGGATTCCGAGTATTCCAAAAATCCCACCGAGCAAGGCATCAAACGGAACCAGACGCTCCAGCCGAAATACCCCCTCGCCTTGATCCAGAAGTTTCGCGCGCTTGCCGGCTTGGCGCTCCAGGCGTTTTTGAAACAAACCTGCGCCGAGCCGGGCACGGAGTTGCTGTTCCTCGGCAGCGGTCAACGAAGCACGCGACCGAGCTGGCCGGGTTTCTCGCCGGGCTTGGGAACCTGATATCGGAGAGGCTCGAAGGCTCCGCTCTGACCATCGCGGCTCCAATAAACCTCGCCGACACGCTTCCAATCGGTTTCCGCGCCCTCGGCGTAGAGCGAGCCATCCTTCAAGCGGCCGCGGATTTCCTTGCGGAGTTCGAACGAGGTGGCGTCAGCCGGGGAGCTGAGCTGGATTTTGCGCAGACGCAGGGTGTTTTGATCGAGCATTTGGGTGTGCGCGAAGACATGAGCGCCTTCGGGGAGATTTTGGGAATTTTTGGTGCTCAGGAAGGTGACGAAAACGGAATTCCCCACGCGCGAGGTCCATGCCTCGAATTCGTAATCCCGGCGGCCGCCCTTTGCTGCCATCGAGACCTGCACGCGGTAGAGATCGCCAGAAATCGGCGTCACCAGCGCTCGCGAGACCGCGCCGCTCTTGTCCTTGTGTTGCCACTCGCCGAGAAGCCAAGTGTTCAAATTTTCCGAGCCTTTCGGAGTCAGCGGATTTTGAAACCAGCAACCGGCGAGGATCAGCGGAAGAATTAAAAAGGCGAGGCGAGATGCGAATTTCATTTCGGCGGATTTAGATGCGGGTGCCGTCGGGGATCACGCTGTTTTTCGGGATCACGACGATTCCGTCGCGGATGTAATAACCGTCGCCATCGGCGTTGGGGGAGTTTTTCTTGGAGGAAATAACGACGCCGTTTCCGATGCGGGCGTTTTTGTCGATGATCGCATCCTCGATGCGGCAATCGCGGCCGACGCCCATTGGCGGAACACCGGAGACGGGGCGGAGATTTTCTTTTTCGTAGAGGTCGGCTCCCATCATCACGACATTTTTGAGGCGGGTGCCGGATTGGATGATGCTGCGGGTGCCCACGACGCAACGCTCCAACTCGACATCGCCGATGATGCATCCATCCGAGATCATCGCCCGATCCATTCGGACGGCTCCAACCACGCTGGCGGGGAGGCAGAGCGGGACGGTGTAAACATTCGCGCCAGGCCCGTAGAAGCTGAAGCGCGGGTTGGTGTCGGCCATTTCGAGGTTCGCGTGGAAAAACGCGTCGATCGTTCCGATGTCCTCCCAGTAACCTTGGAAAATGTAGGCCATCACCTTGTGCTGGCTGATCGCGGTCGGGATGATGTTTTTGCCGAAGTCCACCATGTCGTTGTCGAGGCAGGACACGA
>CAWUMN010000149.1:0-3997 GCA_963923595.1 uncultured bacterium | reverse complement strand
CGACGGCGTTTGGCGAAAAGCGTTTCACCAACCACGCCGCAAAGCAGGCGCAAAGTCCGGTTCCAATCACGAGGACCGTCAACCCTGAGCCGCTGGGCCAGTGTTTGAGAAACTCGGTGAGTTCGATCCGCAAACAGTTCCCGAGTTCCAAAAGCTTGAGAAAAGCCGCGCCCAGAAATCCCGTCGCCGCTCCAACGACAATCGCTCCAGCGACCAGCAGCAACGAATCGCGCAGCCGGGCGGGAAATTCCTCCGGCATGACCACCGGCTTGATTTCGCTCATCGCGCGCCGTCCATCTCCGCTGCAATGGCGCGGAGGGCATCGAGCGGCGATGGCGCCGAGGTGATCGGACGCCCGATGACGAGGTAGCTAGCGCCAGCGCGCACCGCCTCGGCGGGCGTCATCACGCGTTTTTGGTCGCCAATGTCGCTCCCCGCCGGACGCACGCCGGGGGTGACAATCACCAGATCTTTCCCGAAATTTTCACGCAGAGGGAGGATTTCGCGGGGGCTGGCTACAACGCCTTGGAGGCCTTGCTGACGGCCCATGCCGGCGAGGTGGACGACTTGTTGCTCGGGCGAGGAGGAAATGCCCACGGCCCCGAGTGAATCAGCATCCATGCTGGTGAGCACCGTGACGCCCAGAACGAGCATTTCGGAGTCAGCCGCAGCGGCGACGGCATCCGCAACCATGCGAGGGCCGCCGCACAGGTGGATCGTTGTCATTTCCACTCCCAGAGCGGCCGCCGAGTGGATCGCCTCCTTCGCTGTGTTCGGGATGTCGTGGAATTTCAGATCAAGAAAAACGCGGGCGCCGAGTTTTTTGAACTCCCGCACGATCGAGGGGCCCTCGGCGGTGAAAAGCTGGAGGCCGATCTTGAAAAAGCAGCCCTCGCCGAGCAGCGGATCGGCGAGCCGTTTGGCGGCATCGGCGTCCGGAGCGTCGATGGCAACAATGATTTTTTCCTTCGCGGTGCTGGGCGTGGCGGTCATCTTTTGCGGCGCATGACAATTGACGCCCCAGCCAAAGTCAACCTCACGCTCCGCGTGCTCGGACGGCGTCCCGACGGGTTCCACGACATCGAGACGCTCATGGCTCCACTGAGTCTAATCGATCGACTTGAGGTCTCACTCCAAGACACGGCGGGTATTGATTTTTCCTGCTCCGACGCCTCGTTGCCGACCGATGGATCGAATCTCGTTTGCAAAGCCGTAGCGGCCTTTGAAAAAAAGATTGGCCGCCCTGTCGGCGTTCGAATCCATCTCGAAAAAAACATCCCTCATGGCGCGGGACTCGGCGGCGGGAGCAGTGATGCGGCGGCCGTGCTGAAGGCGCTCAACGGGCTTTTGGGCGTGGGCTTTTCGGTTGAGGCATTGGAAAACCTCGCCGCTTCGATCGGCTCGGATGTCCCGTTTTTTATTCGATGCGTTCCAGCGATCTGCCGGGGTCGGGGCGAGCGGATCGAGCCGGTGGAGAGGATTTGTGGTGCGGAGATTCTTTTGGTGAAACCTCCCTTTCCCGTTTCGACCGCTTGGGCCTATGGCGCTTGGGGGGCGGCTCCGAATTCGAACGCAACTTTTGCGCCGATGTTCGGTTCCATCCCCATGGTGAACGATCTAGAGGTTCCTGTTTTTTCAAAGCATCTGCAACTCCCGGTGCTCAAAAGCTGGCTCGGCGCGCAGCCCGGCGTGGCCGCGGCGATGATGTCTGGCTCGGGCTCGACGGTCTTTGCCGTTCTGGACGGAGCCGGGGAGGATTTGGGCAGGCGGGTTCGCGAGGAATTCGGCGGGACATTTGGCGTGTGGCGCTGCCGGATCGCATCCTGATGTCCGAGCCCGAGGATGTGGAATTGATGCGGCTCGCCGGGGGAGGGGACGAGCGGGCGTTCGAGCAATTGGTCGAACGCCACCAAAGTCTCGTCATCGGCACGGTGGCGAAAATGCTAGGCGCCCCCGAGGGCGCGGAGGACATCGCACAACAGGTCTTCGTGCGCGTCTGGCAAAGCGCCCCGCGCTACCGGCCCGAGGCGAAATTCACCACTTGGCTCCTCACGATCGTCCGCAATCTCGTCTTTAACGAAACCCGCCGACGGCGCCGGGGGTTTTTCCAGCCTTTTGAAAAGGACGACGGCTCCGTGCCCGAAATCCACGACCTCTCGATGCGAGACGCTTCGGCCGAACTCGGCGAGCGGGAGTTGCGCGAGGCCATCGATGCGGCGATTGCGGCGCTGCCCGAGTCGCAGCGCCTAGCGATCATCCTCCGGCGCTTCGAGGACATGCCCTACGAGGACATCGCCGAGGTGCTCAAAACCTCGGTTCCGGCAGTGAAAAGCCTGCTCTTTCGGGCACGGGAGGATTTGCGCGAGAGGTTGAAGGGTTTTCTCGCTGAAGGGTGAGCTTTGGGCGAGTGACCCAATGGATTGTGGTTTGTGAGAAAAGCGACCACAATTTGTGCTTGCTGACTGGCGGGTGTGGGATTACGCATCGTCTTGTTTTGAGAGGTTTTTCGCTTTTCATTCCGCACAACCCGGGTCGTCCAGCGGCGCCCGTTTTCTCCCACCCTTCAACCCACCACTGATGCTCCGACCAGCCATTCTTCAACCCGACCAGGAACAAGGGATTTTCTTCCCCGAACTCGATGCCGCCGCCGTGGCTGCCAAGGGACTCGCGAAGAATTTTGTCCTCGACACCAATGTTCTGCTGCATGACCCGCATTGCCTCAACCGGTTTCAGAACAACCATGTCTTCATCCCGGTGGAGGTGCTCACGGAGTTGGACAATTTCAAGAACGAGCAAAGCGAGCGCGGCGCGAACGCACGGAGGGCGCACCGGTTTTTAAGCCAGATTTTCGGGCAGGATTCCAAAACCGTCACCGAGGGCGCGGCGACGGTCGGCGGCGGTTCGGTGAGGGTTCTCGTGGGCGATGCCTCCGATACGAAACGCCCGTCGGCGGCGATGAAGCGCTTCCATAAAATCTTCCCGGACCAGAGCCGCATGGACACCCGCATCATCGGGGCCTGCCTCGCGCTCCAGCAGCGGGCGGCCGCGCCAACGATCCTCGTAACGAAGGACATCAACATGCAGCTCCGCGCCATGGCGATCGGGGTGCAATGCGAGGACTACCTGAGCGACAAGGTCGCCGAGCGCGATGTGGAGGAGGGCGGTTTGCGCGAGATCGCTGTCGAGCCGCACGAACTCCAGCGCTTCGGGAGTTCCGGCGAGATCGAAATGCCCGCGGAGCGGACCGGCCGCCTTCAGGTGAATGAGTATGTTCTTTTCCAAACCGCCGGTGGCAAGCACCTCCCCGCGCGGCACACGGGCGAGGGGGTTTTCACGCGTCTGAATATTCCCGTCTCGATCCAGATTCCGAAGGGCATTGAGCTCCGCCCTGCGAATCCCGGCCAGCAATGTTTCCTCGACGCGCTCCTCGATCCCTCGATCTCGCTCGTTACCTGCTACGGCCAGGCGGGAACCGGCAAAACCCTGCTCGCCGTCGCCGCCGGGCTCTATCTTACAGGTCGGCATGATTTCAATGGAATGACCGTCAGCCGCCCGGTCGTCGCGATGGGGGACACGCTGGGATTTTTGCCCGGCACCTTGAATGAAAAAATGCACCCGTGGCTCCAATCGATCTACGACGCCTGCGAAGTCCTCATGCCGCTGCGCCCGCCGAATCAAGGCAAGAACCGCAAACAGGAAATTCCCAAGCCCGAGCCGACGCCGAACCATCCGGTGGTGAAACCCTACGAGCAACTCATCGAGCGCGGCCTGCTCGAGATCGAGGCGCTTTGCTACATCCGCGGCCGCTCGATTCCGAACCGCTTTTTTGTCCTCGATGAGGCCCAACAACTCACGCCGCTCGAGGCAAAAACTGTCGTTACCCGCATGTCGCGTGGCTCGAAGCTCGTGATGGTCGGCGACCCTGCCCAGATCGACAACCCTTATGTGGACAGCCGCTCGAACGGCCTCGTCTACACCCGCAACCGCCTGCGCGGCC
>CAWUMN010000148.1:0-4008 GCA_963923595.1 uncultured bacterium | reverse complement strand
CTCATCCTCGCGGCGGTGTTCATTCCGACCGTTTTCATCCCCGGCATCACCGGTGCGATGTATCAACAGTTCGCCGTCACCATGGCCGTGTCTGTTCTCATCTCAGCCTTCAACGCGCTCTCGCTTAGCCCCGCGCTCGGCGCCCTGCTCCTGCGCCCCCGCACGCAAACGCGCGGCCCGCTCGGTGCGTTTTTCCGGGGTTTCAACAAATTCTTCGATACCGCCACGAACGGTTACACCGCCGTCTGCCGCGGCCTCATCCGCAAGCTCGCGATCTCGATTCTCATCCTTGTCGGCCTCGCCGCCGCTGCGGGAGGAATTGGCGGAACAATGCCGACCGCGTTCATCCCCGAGGAGGATCAGGGCTACCTCTTCGGCGTGGTCCAGCTCCCGCGCGCCTCGTCGCTCCAGCAAACCACCGAAGCCGCCGACAAGATCGAGCAAATCCTGCTCAAGACGCCCGGCGTGGAATATGTCACCTCGATCATCGGCTTCAACCTCCTCAGCACCGTTCAAAGCACCTACACGGGCTTCTTTTTCATCACGCTCGAGGAATGGGCCAAACGCACCACGCCCGAACTCTCCGTTGATGCCATCCAAGCGAATATCAACCGCGAACTCGCCGCGCTCTCGAATCCCACCGCCTCGTTCGCCTTCCCGCCGCCTGCGATTCCCGGCATCGGCACGGCCGGCGGTGTGACCTTCATGCTCGAGGACCGCACGGGCGGACCGGTGAATGTCATCGCTGAAAACACGCAGAAATTCATGGCCGCCGCGAAGGCCCGCCCCGAATTCACCAGCCTCTTCACCACCGCGCTGTGGGATGTGCCGCAAATCCACCTCAAGGTCGACGAGGCCCAGGCCATGATCCAAGGCGTGAATCTCAACGAGGCCTACCAGACCGTGCAAACCTTCCTCGGCGGGTATTTTGTGAACTACTTCAACCGCTTCGGCCTCCAGTGGCAGGTCTATGTCCAGGCCGAGGGCGAATACCGCACCGACCTGAACAACCTCGGGTTGTTCTACCTGAGTAACAACAAAAAGGAGGCCGTGCCCGTGAACTCATTCATCAAGGCGGAGAGTTCGTTCGGCCCCGAATTCACGATGCGCTACAACATGTTCCGCTGTTCCCAAATCAACGCCGCGGTCGCGCCAGGCTACTCGACCGCACAGGCGATGAAGGCGCTCGAGGAGGTCTTCGCCCAAACGATGCCACCCGGCATGGGCTATGACTACTTCGGCATGTCGTATCAGGAACAAAAGGCCGCGCAGGGTGTGCCTCCAACCGCCATTTTCGGGCTCTCGCTGTTGTTTGTTTTTCTCATCCTCGCGGCGCAATACGAGAGCTGGAGCCTGCCGTTCAGCGTCCTCTTCACCACCCCGATCGCGGTCTTCGGCGCCTTCGCCGCCCTCTCGATGCGCGGTATGCAAAACAATCTCTACGCGCAAATCGGCCTCGTTATGCTCATCGGCCTCGCGGCCAAAAACGCCATCCTCATCGTGGAATTCGCGAAGGATGAATACGAAAAAGGCACAGACCTCCTCGAGGCGACGCTCAAAGGCGCGAAACTTCGCCTCCGCCCGATCCTGATGACCGCCTTCGCCTTCATCCTCGGCACCGTGCCGCTCGCCCTCGCCAGCGGATCGGGAGCCGTGAGCCGCCAAGTCCTCGGAACCACCGTCATTGGAGGAATGCTCGCCGCGACCTTCATCTCGATCTTCATCATCCCCGCCTGTTTCTACCTCGTGGAAAAATATTTCGTCGGCGGGCATCCTGCCGCCGAGCCCAAGAAAGCCGAGTAGACCATCTCAGAATACGAGCGAAGGCGCTGCTGGTCTAGAGGCTCTTGACCAGTTCCCCCCGTTCGTGACGGCATGAATTCTTCCAGCAACCAGCGCTGGGAAGTCGAAATGATTGATCAAATATCCCCCGTGGGCAATTCCTCGGACGGTCAGGCGACCGCCGAAAAATTCTCTCGTTCGCTGTTGCCATTCGCTCGAATGCCTTCCGAGCGGCGGGCGACTTCGCGGAACTTGGCCGCCATTTGCTCGCCGATGCGCCGGATATTTTCGGAGCGGTTCTGTTCCGAGTCGCGACGCACTTCACGCGCCGTGATTTGGCGAATGTCCGGGGAGATTCGGTTTTCCTCCCTCGGCGCGGCGGTTGCTTGCTGGACGGCGCGTTTGGTTTGCACCTGCGTCGCTGCGGGTTGTTCAGCCGAACGCCGGTCTTCGGAGGCCGTGGAACTTGCACTCGAGCGCTCCCTCGCTGCGATGGCTCGCGCGGAAGCGGAGGCGTAAGCGGAGCTGGCGCTGGAGATCGTCATGACGCTGGAAATTCTCAAGAAAAAATCCAATCGCCGCAACTCCTTTTCCAGCCTGTTGCGTCGTGGTTATTCGAGGAAATTATGTATTCCCGAAAATAAAATTGACCTCACAAGATGTAGTATCGATTTTCCCGCCATCCGGAATTCGATACAATATATATGCGCTGCCCGAAGTGTGGAACAATTGACGACAAGGTGATCGACTCCCGACTCTCAAAAGACGGGGTCAGCATACGCCGTCGCCGGGAGTGCCTAGGCTGTGAGACGCGTTTCACGACCTACGAGGTTCTCGAGCATAATGAAATACGGGTGGTCAAGCGCGACGGGCGCCGCGAGGTTCTCGATCGCCAGAAGCTCCTCTCCAGCATCCTTAAGGCCTGCGAGAAACGCTCCATCGGCCTCGAGCAAATGGAACTCGCCGTGGAGGACATCCTTCAGGAACTCGAGAGCCAACAGGACCGCGAGATCAGCTCCAAAAAACTCGGCGCCCATGTGATGAACCGCCTGCACGCCATCGATCCGGTCGCCTATGTCCGCTACGCCTCGGTTTACCGTGAGTTTCAGGAGGTCGGCGATTTCATCGACGAGATTGAGTCGCTGGAAAAACGCGTCGCCCGCACGCCGGATCAGAGGGAGCTTTTCAAGCCGTGATCGCGATCCGTGACAATTTTCCGCTCGTGCGTTTCCAAGACGGCAGCGTGATGAACTACGACCGCGCCTGGCTTTCCTCCGCCGTGGTGCGCGCCGCCGAGAGCGCCGGCTATAAAAAATGGTGGCTCACAAATCATGTCACCGAGAGCATCTCGAGCTTCCTTCAACAGGATTTCGACGAGAACATCGTGACTATCCCCCGACTCGAAAAAGCCGTCCAATCGGTGCTCCAGGTCATCGGCTACTCGGATGTCGCCCGCTGTTTCCAAACACTCCCGCCGCCCGTGCGAATCTCGCTCTCCGACCTTGCGCGCCGTGCCGGCAACGGATTCGAGTTGGCGTTTTTCGAATTGCTCCGCACCCGCCTCCGCGAAATCCCCGACTCGCCCGCCCAGCAGGTGGAACTCGGCGACCTTCACGCCTGCGTGAAGCTCCTGCGCGGCGCGAAGGTCTGGCGCTCCGATTGCTCCGAACTCACTGGAGAGATCGTCCAATTTGTGAGATCAGAACTCAACCAATCCCGCCGCAACGAGGAATTCAGCCTTCGCCTCGCATGACGCTTTTCGAAAAAATTATAGCCCGCCAAATCCCTGCCGACATCATCTTTGAAGATGATCAATGCCTCGCCTTTCGCGACATCTCCCCGCAGGCCCCGGTGCATATTTTGGTGGTTCCAAAAAAACCGATCCCCCGTGTGGGAGCTGCTTCGATCGAGGACCGGGCGCTTCTCGGGCATTTGCTATTCACCGCTGCCGGAATCGCCCGGGCCGAAAGTCTTGCCGAGGGATACCGGATCGTCATAAACAACGGCCCATACGGCGGAGAAACAGTCCCTCACTTTCACATCCATCTTCTTGGCGGTCGCCCACTCCAATGGCCTCCGGGATAAGCGAGTGACTGAACGGGCCCTGTGATCACCTACTCTACCACCTCAAAATCCCAATGAGCACCCAAAACACTCCCGGCAACAAGCCGCCCAAAACTTCGAAGGAAATTATGATCAGGGATGAAGTTTTCTTCATTGATCAAG
>CAWUMN010000147.1:0-4009 GCA_963923595.1 uncultured bacterium | reverse complement strand
CAACAGCCCCAAGCCAGTGGCCATTTACCCGATCATCATGGAGGGCTCGATCGATCAAAACTTGAGCTCCATCTTCCGCGAAAAACGCGACTCCTCCGATCTCGCAATCGACGGAGAACTTTTCGATGAACCCGAATGCGAGAGGAATTTTGATTGGATACTCAGTGAAGCCATTCGCATCTTCAAGCCTGGCATCCAAAGCATTGATGAGCAGAGCCTCGTCGATCAATGGGACATCACGCTGGCACGCCAACTCCGCCACGCGCAGCAACAATTCGCCGAACACCACCCCGCCACCCGCCCCTCCGCAGAGGAAATGCAAGGCGCCATGGACAACATCAAAACCAAATCCCCCACGCAATTCACCGTGGATGTGCAAAGAAAACACCTCAAATCCAAAACCTACAAGAAAATCACGGCATCAACCCTTAAATCACGCATAGCAAACCTCAAAACCATTAACAAAAGGAAGAAATGAAAAAACAATCGCTAACTCTAGATGAGATCCTACAACCCGGGCGCTTCGAAACCGACAAACAAAACTATAATTTAAATGAAATCCCGTTTGATGAATGGCTCGACTATGAGAATCTACACCTATACATTCCAACCGAATGCCCAAAGCATTCTGTAGTAGATGCCTGCTTATGGCTTGAGAATTACTACGGATTCAAGGAAAAGAAATTCGAGGCGTATATAACAAGCGACCACCATGGCAGCGATTGGCATCACGACCCAAGTAAGCCTTCTGGATTTTACTTTGCAGCAGGAGATACTTCAGAAGAAGACAACCTGGCCAAAGAGATTTATGACAGATGGACTAAAGAAGGGAAAGCCGACAGGCCAGGGTTTGAAAGAACAGATGCCATGACCAAAGCATCTCAAATCCTCTTTGAGATAGAATTCAAGCAAGCCGCAGAAGAAACTCTATAGACCATTTGCCCCCGCACTGAACGGGTTTAGAGCCCCTGCCAATGACCCTCCTCCGACTTGCCTAGGATAAATTCGAAGAAGGAGGGGATGTAACCTGTAACCTTGTAACTTGTGAATTTTTGGAGCACACACACGAGAACCTGACACCTGCTTCGCTGTAACCTTTGAGTTACACGGCTAAAAGATTTCTTATCCACGATGGTGGTGGAAAATGGTTCCCGGCGATCTCAAAGATTGGAAACAGGGATCTTCATTGCTGAATAAAGACCTTCATGGCCCTTCTAAACCCCTGTTTTTCTTTGCCAATTTTTTGCCACTAGAGCCTGCATTTTGGGTCATTTTATGGCAAAAAATGGCAAAATCAGAACCATTGAAAATAACGAAAATGCGAAGGATTTGTTTCTGTAAACCGCTCTTGAGGAGGGTGGTGGGCAGAACTGGATTCGAACCAGTGAAGGCGTAAGCCAGCGGATTTACAGTCCGCCCCGTTTGGCCACTTCGGTATCTACCCTTGGTTGCTTCGCGAGGGCTACCGACTAGCGGTGGCTTGGTCGCGAGGAGAAAGGACTATGGATTTAATGCGAATTTTGGGCAAGGGAAAATCGTTGCTGTCCGTGGGAGCCTTGCTGATTTCCTCGAGGACATCCAAGCCCTCGAGCACGGTGCCGAAGACGGTGTATTGGCCGTCGAGCTTGGGCATGGGGGCGAGGCAGACATAGAACTGGCTGCCGTTCGAGTTTTTGGCGGGGTTGATTTTGTCGGCGAGGCGGGCCATGGCGATGGCGCCTTTTTGATGTTTGAGACGGATTTCGGCGGGGAGAGTCCAGCCCGGGCCGCCGGTGCCGGTTTTGTCTCCTTGGCCCCAGCGGCTGGCGGGATCGCCGGTTTGGACGAGTGTGCCGGGGAAGGCGCGGTGGAAGCGCAGGCCGTTGTAGAATTTTTTCCCGATGAGTTTTTTGAAATTCTCAACGGTGTTTGGAGCGGCTTCGTCGTGGAGGCCGATGACGACTTGGCGGGTTTGTTTTTCCTTGGGGAACTGGATTTGGACGACGGCGACCTCGGGGCCGAGATTAGGGGCGCTGGCGGCGCGGGCTGAGGTGAGGCCGAGGAGCGCGGTGAGCAGAAGGGCGGTCAGGGTTTTCATAGGATGGGAAATTCTCGGCGCTCGATCTCGCCAAGCGCGCGGCCGGTTTCATCGGCGACTTCGAAGCGCGGCAGGCTCTCGAACTGGCGGATGAGATAGCCGAGGGCAGCGGTTTTCGCCATGCCAAAATGGCGTGCGTGACTGGTGATCGAACCCGCTGTGGTGGCGGGTTCGCCGGGGGGGCGGAGGAAAAGAGGAACGCCGGTGGGAAGCTCGAGCGGGCCAAGAAAACCGTGGAGACGCTTGTTGACGCGGCCGACGCTTTTGAGGCGCGAGACGGTTTCCTGGCCGACATAGCAGCCCTTGTCGAAATCGACGCCGCGCTCTTCGAGACGGGCTTCCTGCGGGAGTGTGTCCTCGGTGAGTTCGCGCCCCCAGAGCGGCACGCCGCGCAGGATGCGGAGGAGTTCGATTGCCTCGCTCGAAAATTCGGGGAGTCCGGCGGGCTTCGCGGTGGTGTCGAAGCCGACCAAGCCGATGCGCTGGATCGCGAGGTGTTCGGGGGAAATGTTCGAGGAAATGATGTGGAAGAGCGGCTCTGGCAGCGAAAGGGGGAGGAGTTCGACATCATCGGCGATGATGTAGCGCTCGAGGCGGGCTTGGATGTTTTCGCCGAGTTCGGCGGGGCCTTCGACGACGAGCGAATCGTCGGTGCGCCAGATTTGAAGCGGAGCGCAGAGTTTTCCCTTGGCTGTGAGGAGGCAGGCGGGGCGGGCTTGGTTGGGAGGCAGGCGGTTGATGTTGATGCTGACCTGGCCGTTGAGGTAACGCTCGGTGTCGGGGCCGCGGAGTTGAAACCGGACGCGGCCGGTGATCGCAAAAAATCCCTCCGGTGTGGGGTGGTTCATGGTTTGCTGCCGAGGAGTCCCCAGAGATTGGAAAGTCGGCGATGGGCGGGGGAGGGGGGCGAGCCGTGGGTTGTTTCAGCCTCTTCTGGAGCGGGTTCGGGAGATTTTGGGATGCGGCCCGTGTAGCCGTAGAAGCGCGAGATGACGGAGAAATCCTCCTCTCCCCAGCCGCGCTGGAGGCCGGCCATGGCGATGCCGGCGAAGGCCGAGGCGGAGGGAAGTTCGACATCCTTTTCCTCAGCCATGGCGAGGGCGATCTGGATGTCCTTGAACATGTTTTTGAGCGAAAAGCGCGGCTCGAAATCCTCGGCGAGGATGCCGGGGAGCTTCATTTCGATGACGCCGGAACGGGCGGCGTTGTTTTCGAGGGCGAGGGAGAGTTTGGAGAGATCGACATCGTGCCGGTCGAGGAGCGCGAGGGCTTCGGAGAGGGCGGCAATCTGGGTGGCGGAGATGACATTCGTGGCGACCTTGAGGGCGGAGGCATGGCCGATGGCGCCGATGTGGAGTATTTGCTTCGCGCCAATGGCAAGAACGGGGCGGGCGGTTTCCAAGACCTCCTCGTCACCCCCGATATAGTAGATCAATTCCCCGCGCCTGGCGGCGTCGCGGCTGCCGGTGAACGGTGCATCGAGGAAGGCCGCCTGGCGGTCCTTCACGATTTGAGCGGCTTCGAGCGTTTCGGCCGGCGAGACGGTGGCGTGGTTGATCACGACATGGGCCGGCGTGAGCGCGGGGGCCATGTTGCGAACCACGGAGAGGAGTGCGTCTCCGTTCGAGACGAAAATCCGAATGAACCGCGAGGCCTCGGCGACCTCGGCCGGGGAGCTCAGGAAGTTCGGCTCCGGCCGCACGGTGCGGTTCCAGAGCCAAACGGGGTAGCCTGCGCGGCGAAGGTGCGCCACGACACGGCTGCCAATGATCCCGAGCCCGACAACGCCGACGGCGGGTTGCGCTGACTGGTCGGCGGTCATCAAAGACTAACTCGCGGCGGGGAGGAAGGTCTGGACTTTTGCCGAGTCCTTGAGGCCTTTCATCACCTTCTGCACGGCTTCGCGCTGGCGCATGGTTTTGAGGTAGGAAG
>CAWUMN010000146.1:0-4024 GCA_963923595.1 uncultured bacterium | reverse complement strand
AAAACGAATCTTTGCCACGGGAGCGAAAGCCCCCATATAGTTTCCGCATGGTCAAAAAATGTCTGCTCCTGATGGCGGCGTTGGCGGTTTTCGCGCTCGCGGCGGGAGCCCAGCAGTTGCCTCCGAGAGAAAATCCCTACGAGGTCATCGGGAAGATTTTCCAGCCGTTTCTGGGTGTGCTGCTCACGGAATCGGTCGGCGCGAACCGCGCTGCGGAGGTGGAGTTGGTGCTGTCCGATGTGGGCGGGCGCCTGCCGAAGGAAATGAAAGGCGCGACGCTCAAGGCGAGGGTGCAATTTCCTGACAAGGTTTGGGTCGAGGCGCCAGTGCTCGGCGAGCAATTCACGGTCTGCCGCAACGGCGACAAGGTCTGGGCAGCACCCGGGCGGAAGGTGGAATTTCTCCTTTCGAGCTTCCATGTGGTTCCCCAAAAGCCCGCCACAGGGGGAACGCCGCTGTCGCTGCCGATCTCGGCGCAACAGGCGATTTTCCTGCCAGCGCTTTTCTCCGTGCCGCGCGCCGATGTTGCCGAGGTCGAGGATTTGAATGGCGAAACTTGCCGTGTGATTTCGGCCAAGCTCATGCCGGAACTCGCGCGTTCAGTGAAGGCGGAGGATTTCCAGGCGACGCTCTGGATCGCGCCCGGCCACAAAATCCGTCGCCTCGAAATCGCCCGGAGGGACTTCACCGCCACGATCGATGTGAAGACATTGAATTTCCTCCCGTCCCTCCCAGAAACCACTTGGGAGCCAGCGACAGCCGATGCCGACATCCACCGCACCGACACCTCGATGCTCGAGGGCTTGCTCCATGCGATGGTGAACTCGCTCCAAGGCTCGGCGGCGGGGGTCTCAAGGAACGGGCGATAAGGCCGCTGCTGCTCAAGCCGCTCGGGATTTCCAAGTATAGAGAGCCGTGAGTCCGGCGCCGATGGCTTGGGACAATTCACCGAGGGCGGCGGGGACGATTTTGATCGTGCGGCGCTGGACCGGAAACAGCCATGGCTCGGCAGTGGCGCGGATGCCGTCGAGGTAGCGTTTGCGGAATTCCTCGGTGGTCGAGTGCGGATCGATCAATCCGCCGCCGATCACGACAAATTCGGCATCGAAGGCGATCGAGAGATTGGCGACATGCAGGCCCATGGCTTTCGCTTGAAGGTCGAAAATCTCCAGCGCAAGCGGGTCGCCTTTTTGCGCGCGGGTGCGGAGCGAGAGGGCTTTTTCCTTGGGTGGGATGGAGGCGTTCTGGAGTTCGTGGCCCGGGTATTTCGGCAGGAGGTGGTTCAAATACTGCGGCAGGCCGGAGATGCTCGTGTAGGCTTCGAAGCAGCCCCAGTCGCGCCCGCAACCACAGGTGAAGCGCGGCAGGCCGAGGATTTGGAGCGGCGCGGGCATGTGTCCGGCCTCCACGCCGTTGAGCGTGTCGCCATTGAGGGGGAGTCCGTTGGCTCCGGTGTAGGCGGCGCCGAGTCCCGAGCCGGGCGCGAGCATGATGACGCCGCATTTTTTCTTGCCGCGCACATGGGCGGCCTCGGCGACTCCTCCGTAGTTGCCGTCGTTGCCGGTCACGACCAAGAGTCGGCGGCCGGCTTTTTGCGCGAGCTCGGCCGAATAGTCCTCGAGAAAATTCCAGCCAGTGAAGCTCTCGGGGAGATTCGGAGAGCGGTCGAGCACGCCGTAGGCTTGATAGGGGCCGGGCATCGCGAGGCCCACGCCCTCGACCTGCGCCCAAGAGAGCTTGTATTCGGCGAGGAATTTTTCGACGCCCTCGATCCAACCGTTGATGACCGCGCTTTTGCCGAGTTGGGAATTTGTGGAACTCTGCGCGAGGTTCAGGCTGATCGGCGTGCCGTCTTCCCAAACGCCGCAGGTTTTCGAGGTCGTTGCGCCGCTGTCTGTGCCGAGAAAGACTTTTTTCATGGGTGGAATTGGTGGCGTTTTTCTAGCTCCCGCGCGGGAAAAGGAAACCTCAAAAAAAGCCCGAGTCGCCGCTCCAAGCCTCACATTGACACCTAAAAGCCGTGTGCTAAACCTTGCGCCCGTTTTATGGCAAAAACCACCAAATCCGCTAAATCCACTGCCCCGAAGAAGGGCAAATTCGTTTACACATTCGGCGACAAAAAAGCCGATGGCGACGGCAAAATGAAATCCCTCCTCGGAGGCAAAGGCGCCAACCTCGCCGAGATGACCCGCATCGGTCTCCCGGTGCCTCCAGGCTTCACGATCACCACCGAGGTCTGCACTTATTTCTACGACAACAAGCGCACCTACCCGAAGGAACTCCAGGCCCAGATGGAAGCCGGCGTGCGCAACATGGAAAAAATCATGGGCACGAAATTCGGTGACGCTAAGGGCTTCCCGCTCCTCGTCGCCGTCCGCTCCGGCGCCCGCGACTCCATGCCCGGCATGATGGATACGATCCTCAACCTCGGCCTCAACGACGAGACCGTGAAATCCCTCGCCTCGGCCACCAAAAACGAACGCTTCGCGTGGGATTGCTACCGCCGCTTCGTCCAGATGTATGGCGATGTCGTCCTCGGCGTGCAGAAGAAGGAAGGCGAGGACCACGAGCCCTTTGAATCCGTCATCCACGAATACAAACACGCGAAATACCACGAGGACATCGTGGACAGCGAGTTGACCGCCGAAGACCAGAAGGAACTCGTCAAACTCTTCAAGGAACTCGTCAAAACCCGCACCGGAAAAACCTTCCCGACCAATCCTTGGGATCAGCTCCGTGGCGCTGTGGGAGCTGTTTTCAGCTCGTGGATGAACGACCGTGCGATCGTCTATCGCCGCAAATACAACATCCCCGCCGCGTGGGGCACAGCCGTCAATGTGCAGGCCATGGTTTTCGGCAACACCGGTGAAACCTCTGGTTCCGGCGTGGCGTTTACCCGCAACCCGGCGAATGGTGAAAACGAATTCTACGGCGAATTTCTCATCAACGCGCAGGGCGAAGATGTCGTCGCCGGCGTTCGCACGCCCGAGCCCGTCAGCAAGCTCAAGAAGGCGATGCCAAAATCCTACGCGGAACTCATGAAGGTCCGCGCCATCCTCGAGAAGCACTACAAGGATGTGCAGGATGTCGAGTTCACGATCCAAGAAGGCAAACTCTTCATGCTCCAGACCCGCAACGGCAAGCGCACCGCCATGGCTGCGCTCAAGTTCTCAATGGACATGGTCAAGGAGAAGCTCATCGACTGGAAGACCGCAATCCTTCGCAACCCCGCCGACCAGCTCGACCAACTCCTCGCTCCGGTGTTCGATATTGCCGAAGCCAAGAAAGCCAAGGTCATCGCCAACGGCCTCCCCGCCGGCCCCGGCGCGGCTTCCGGAAAGATCTACCTCAACGCCGAGCGAGCCGTTGCGGCCGCCGAGGCGGGTGAGAAAATCCTGCTCGTCCGCACCGAGACCTCTCCCGAGGACCTCCGTGGCATGATCGCCGCCGAGGGCATCCTCACCGCGAAGGGCGGTGTGTCTTCCCACGCCGCGCTCGTCGCCCGCCAGATGGGCAAGGTTTGCATCTGCGGCGCCGCCGATGTCGAGATCGACTACAACAAGCGCACCGTCACCGTGAAAGGCCAGGTCTTCAAGGAAGGCGACTTCCTTTCGATCGATGGCACCAGCGGCAATGTCTACGCCGGCCAGCTCAAAACCTCGCCCTCGGAGATCATCACCGGTCTCATCCACGGCAACAAGGCGGCCCTCAAGACCGAGAAGGTCAAAAACTTCAAGCAGCTCATGGATTGGTGCTCGAAAGTCACCAAGCTCGGCGTGCGCACCAACGCCGACAACCCCGAGCAAACCGAGACCGCGTTGGCTTTCGGCGCCACCGGCATCGGCCTCACCCGCACCGAGCACATGTTCTTCGAGGGAAACCGCATCGACGCCATGCGCGAGATGATCCTCGCCACGGACACCGAGAGCCGCCGCGCGGCGCTCGCCAAGCTGCTCCCGTATCAGCGCGAGGACTTCACCGGCATCTTCAAGGCGCTCAAAGGCCACCCCGCCACGATCCGCCT
>CAWUMN010000145.1:0-4033 GCA_963923595.1 uncultured bacterium | reverse complement strand
GAGGCGGTTTTCTCCGACGATGCCCTCCGGCGCATCGCCGCGCTGGCCGTGCGCGAGAACACCGGCGCCCGGGGTTTGATGACCGTCTGCGAGAGGCTCCTCCGCGAGTTCAAATACCGCCTTCCGGGAAGTCCCGTGCGGACCCTCGAAATTACGCCGGCCTTTTTGGACGACTCCTCTGCGGCGATCGACCACCTCCTGCTGGCTGGAGAGGAGGAGTCTCGCCAGGCGCAGCGCATGGTCGTCGCCCAATTCGCCGAACGCTTTAGCGAGCAGCACGGCTTGCGGTTCCGTTTTTCGCCCGAGGCCGTCGAGGCGATCCTTGCGAAATCGGTGGAGAAAAACATTTCCGCTCGCGACTTGTGCGAGGGGCTTTTCAAGGATTATCAATTCGGCTTGGGCCTGATCCACCGCAACAGCGGCCAATCCGAATTCGAAATCCCCGCCGAGGCGGTCGAGTCTCCGGACCGCGTGTTGAGCCAGTGGGTCGTGGCCTCCCACCGCACGCAAGACAAACACGATGAGAATTCTTAAAGCCGCCGCGATCCTCGGAGCGATTTCCGCCGCACTGGCATTGATGCTTCCGGGCTCCGGCATTCCCGCCGCGATCGATGCGAAATTGATCAAGGCCTTGAATGTGCCGATGGATGGCCGCCCGCTCTGGGGTGCGCCGGTTTTTGTCACGCTGATCTTCGCCTTCGGCATCGCCTGGACGACCCTCGACATCACGCGCAACGCCCTCCGAATCCCTCTCGCCTTGGCCTCGGCGTTCCTGCTCTGCACTTGGTCGATCGTGGTTTCGATCTACGGCCAGTTTTTCTCCCCAGTCCTGCCGGTCTTCGCCGTTCTTTGCAGCACGGTTCTTGGCCTGGCTTGGGAGCGCACAGGCAACGGAGCCAGAAAGCAAATCCTCGAACGCCTTTTCGGATCCAGGATTTCCCGCGCAGGGTTCCGCGAAATCCTCGACTCCCGTTTCGACGCCTCGTTTCCCGCTCGCAAGGTCCAAGCGACGGTGCTTGTGGTGTCCGTTCACAACCACGCCGAGTTGATGGAACTCCTCTCGCCGGCCGACTACACGGCGATCACCAATTTCTACCTCAAGTCCGCCTCCGACTACCTCGTCGAATCCGGCGGCTACCTCGATGAGTGCAACGGCGAGTGCATCCGTGTAGTTTTCGGCGCGCCGCTTGCCGACGAACGCCACGCCACCCGCGCCTGCCGCGCCGCGATCGATCTCGCCTCCCGCATCGACGAACTCAACAAGGAATGCGACGCACGCTGGCAACGCCGCCTTGATATCCGCATGGGCCTTGATTCCGGGGAAATCGTCACCGGTGTCTTTGGAGGAAACCGCCTCGCGAATTACAGTGTCGCCGGCCCGGCGGTGGATTTCGCCCGACGCCTCTGTTCCGCCAGTTCCTCTTACGGTGCGCGGATTTTGATCGGGCCGGACGCCTACAGCCCCGCCGCCGAGTCACTCGAAGTCCGCCCGATCGAAATCCTGAAAGTCAGCGCCCGCCGCCGCCGCGTCGAAATTTACGAAATCCTCGCCGCGAAACACGGTCTCTCGCCGGAACGCGAGCGCAGTCGCGATCATTTCTGGACCGGTGTTCTCCACTACCGCGAGAAACAATGGGACAAAGCCGTGGACGAGTTTACGAAAGCCCGCATCACCGGCATTCCCGACCCGGCGTTGGATTTCTACCTCCGCCGCATCGAGCAATCCCGCCGCCTCGCCGAGGATTCCCATAAGGAGTCGATGCCCGCTTTTATCCACAACGCGTGAACGCCACCCGGACCCTCGCCCAATTTCTCCCCCGCCTCCTCACCCCTGCGGAGATGCGAGCCGAGCGCGACCGGCTCCATGCCGAGGGCCGAACTCTGGTTTTCACCAACGGCTGCTTCGACATCCTCCACCGTGGCCACGCCGACTACCTTGCCTTCGCCCGCTCGCAAGGCGATGCCCTCGTCGTGGGCCTCAACAGCGACGCCTCCGTCCGCCGCGCCAAAGGCCCGACCCGACCTGTGAACCCTGAGCAGGACCGAGCCCATGTCCTCGGCTCCCTCCGCGCGGTCG
This sequence comes from uncultured bacterium, assembly GCA_963923595.1. Lineage (GTDB taxonomy): Bacteria > Verrucomicrobiota > Verrucomicrobiia > Chthoniobacterales > Terrimicrobiaceae > UBA967. Next base: position 1,956 of record CAWUMN010000145.1, on the reverse strand, counting down.
ATTTCGTGGTCATTTTCGACGAAGACGAACCCCGTGATCTCATTGCCCAAATCCTCCCCGATGTCTTGGTGAAGGGAAAAGACTGGGCGCACTATGTGAGCGGCCGCGACATCGTCGAAGCCAACGGCGGCCGCGTCGTCCTCGCTGAAATGGTCGAAGGCCGCTCCACCACCGCCACCATCGAGCGGATGCGGGGAGCGTAGCTTCTACATCCTCCGCTCGAACCAATCCTCTGGGGGGAGGGGAGGCGGTTGGCGCTCCAGTTCGTCGCGGTAGTTGGCGAAGCGGATTTCGTCCTGTGCTCCGTTGAAAACAAAAAGTGCGATCAGCATGAGCATCAAGTTGCCTTGCAGGAACCCTCCGAAACAAAAAACGCCCGCCAAAACCTGCCCTGTCCGTCCCGCGATCCGCGTGGCTTTTGTCCAAGGAAGTTTCATCGCCAGTAGCGACCGGAACACGCGGCCGCCGTCCATGGGAAATGCCGGGATCATATTGAAGGCGATCAGCCCGAGGTTCACCAGAAGCACATTGTGGAGGATTTCGCGAAACTCCCCCGCCGGTCCGCTGAACAACCCGCCCGTCAGCCAAAGCACGGGAGCCAGCACGGCGGCGATGACTACATTTACCGCCGGACCCGCAATCGCGATGACGAATTCCTCCGAGGGCTTGTCGGGGATCGCCAGCATGCGCGCCACCCCGCCGATCGGCAGGAGTGTGATGTCGGGCGTGGGCACCCCGTAGTGCCGTCCTGCCAGCGCATGGCCGAATTCGTGCAGGAGCACGCACAGGAAAAGCACGAGAATGAAAAGCACGGCGCCGACAGCCGCCGCCGGTCCTCCCGCCTGCCACTCGATCCACCCATAATAGAGCGGCAGGAGCAGAAAGGTGATGTGAATCCGCACATCGATCCCCGCGATCCGCGCGATGCGATACGACCATTTCATAAAAATTGATTTCCGTGGGCCGCCGTTCCTCCTAAATGGATTCTTCGGCAGCCACCAAAACCTGCCACTTTTTTAACAATTCGCACCATCTCATTCCGAAAATGTCCTCATCCAAACCCAAGGTCCTTGTGGCCGATCCTGTTTCCCAACGCGGCGTTGATGAACTCGCCAACGGCGGCGCCCTCGAGGTTGTCGTCAATACCGGTCTGCCCGAAGCCGAACTCATCAAAATCATCCCCGAATTTTCCGCTCTCGTCGTCCGCAGTCAGACGAAAGTCACCGCCGCCGTTCTCGACGCCGCCACGCAACTCCGCGTCGTCGGTCGTGCCGGTGTGGGCGTGGATAATGTGGATGTGGACGCCGCCACGCGCCGTGGCGTGATCGTGATGAATACACCTGGCGGAAACACGATCTCCACCGCCGAGCACGCCTTCTCGCTTCTCGTCAGCGTCGCGCGCAACATCCCGCAAGCCGACGCCTCGATGAAAGCCGGCAAGTGGGACCGCAAGAAATTCGAGGGCGTCGAACTCTACAACAAAACCCTCGGCATCCTCGGCATGGGCCGCATCGGCACCGAACTCGCCCGCCGCGCGATGGCTTTCGGCATGAGGGTTCTCGCCTACGATCCCTACCTCTCTGTCAGCCGCGCCCGCAGCCTCCAAGTCGAACTCGTCGAGGACCTCGACGCGCTCATGCCGCAGGTCGATTTTATCAGCATGCACATGCCGCTTACCGACGAGACCCGCCACATGCTCGACGCCCGCCGTCTTGGACTTTGCAAAAAAGGGGTCCGGATCGTGAACTGCGCCCGTGGCGGTTTGGTCGATGAAACCGCACTCGGCGAGGCTCTGAAAACCGGCCAAGTCGCCGGAGCCGCGCTCGATGTCTATGAAGTCGAACCCCCGCCCGCCGACTTCCCGCTCCGCTCTGCGCCTAATATCGTCTTCACCCCGCACCTCGGAGCCAGCACCGCCGAGGCCCAGGAAAATGTCGGCATCGAAATCGCCCAAGC
>CAWUMN010000144.1:0-4037 GCA_963923595.1 uncultured bacterium | reverse complement strand
GGCCGTCGGCAATGCTCGAAGGGTGGCGGAAAATGACCGGAGCGTCCCATGAGGCCGGCGTGATCGTGTTGTAGGGCGTGAGTCCGTGCCAGCGGATGAGGTTGATGTTGTCGTTGATCTGATCGGTGAAGATGAGGTAGCCAGCGTCCGAGTTTTTCACCTGCAAATAAACCGGCCCTTCGGTGAAGCCGAAGCCGTTCGCGAGATGAATGAGTTTCGGCTCCTTGCCGAGGATTTCGGCGAACTCGTCGTCGTAGACTTCAAGCGGCAACTGGGGATTCTGCGCTTCGGGATACGGCGGGTTTTTCTCGTAGGCGAGGTTGCCGATTTCGACTTTCTGAGCCAGCGCCGTGGCGGCCAAGAGATGAATGCCGAGGATTATCTGGAGAGCTTTCATGGGAAGGTCCGCAGGTTGAGACACCAACTACCGAAGTCAAGTCCGCGTCCCTGACGGTTCTGTCGGAAACTCCCTATGGCACCGTGCCCACGGCGAGGGCGAGCCGGGCCAGGGTGGTCGAGTAATCAGCGAGCGCCTCGGCGCGCTCGAACCGCGCTTGGGCGAGTTGGGCGGCGGCTTCGGTGACCTCGGCGACCTGGCTCAATCCGGTTCGCGAGGCGGCCTCGATGGCCGAGAAATTTTCCTGCGCCGAGGCGACGAAGGCCTCGGCAAAATCCACCCGCCGCGCGGCGCTGAGCGTGTCATGGTAGGAGGTCCAGACATCGCGCGAGGTGTCCAACCGCGCGGCTTCGAGATTTTCCTTCACCGCCTTTTCCTCGTCGGCCCGCTTGCGAACGCGCTCGACGCGCTCGAAGCCATCAAAGAGATCCCATTTCACATTGAGAAACGCGCCGTAGCCGTTGATCCCCGCCGCATTCGATCCCGACTTCGGGCCGGTCTCGGAGTCGTATTGGAAAGCCGAGTAGCCGTAATTCCCCTCAAGCCTCACCTCTGGAAAAAAATCTGCCGCCGCGCGATCGGTCGCTGCGATACTGGCCCTCACCTCTTCGGCTCTGGCGGCGAGGTCGGGTCGAGCCTCGAGCGCCCGCCTGATCAAGCCATCGGCATCCCCGCGCAGCCCGCCCGAAACATCGGCAGGGCCGGCGAGCGAGAGTTTGATCGGCGCGTTCGCCGGCAACCCCACCGCAACGCAGAGTTCGCCGAGTGTGTTTCGCGTCAGCGCCTTGGCGGACTCCAGTTCGTAATCCGCATCGAACACATTCCGGCGAGCCTTCAGCAACTCCGGCTTCGCCGAGAGCCCGTTCTCGACCTCCAGCCTTACCGTTTCCATCGCAGTCCGCGCGGCCTCGAGGAGCGACGCGGTCGCCGCCTCTTTCGACACAGCCGCCTCGTGCGCGAAATATCGGCTCTGCACCGCGAACACCACCTCCTGCACCTTGCGATCATAAAGCAACCCCGCCGCCTCGAACATCGCCATGGCCTGCCGCACATCCGCCGACCGCCTGCCGAAATCGAGCAAGAGATACTCGATCGAAAGGACTGTCGTCGCCTGCTGACGCCTGAAAACATCGGGAGCCGCCGTCGCCGGGGTATACCATTTGTCAGCACCGCCCAGAAACTCCGCCGAGACTTTCGGAAAATACGGCGCCCTCGCCTCGCGTGCCGCTGCACCCGCCGCCCGGGCTGTGAAAAACGCCGACCGCGTCTTGGGGTTGTTCGCCATTCCCAACTCGACCAGCGAGCCGAGGTCATATGTCTGCTTCGCGTCGAAAGTCGGCATCGGATCAGCCGCGAGAATTTTTCCAACAGGCTGAAAAAAAACAAACGCCGCTGCCAAAAGCGCCACAATTGGCGTTGTAAATGCGGGACTCCAGCCCCTATCAGTAGGCGCATCCATGAGCCCCGCCAACCTGCCCGCCCTGCTCGCCTTGTTCAAGTCCACAGGCGATCCGCTGCTCGACATCGCCGGGGCCTACTTTCCCGCCTGGCTCGCCTGCATGGTCGCAGGCGCCTTGGGGACTTGGCTCATCAGCCAAATCCTATCCCGCATTGGACTCGGCGCCGTGCTCCGCCCCGCCGTTCTTATGGTTCCCGCCCTCTTCGCGCTACTCACCTGCTGCGTGTGGTTGGTGTTTTTCTCCGCCGCATGAGTGCCCTCGCTGCCAGTCGCCATCTTGTCGTTTGGATCCTGCGGGCGGCGATCCTCGCCGCCGCAGCCCTCGCGATGCTCTCTGTCGCCTCGAACCTCCATAGCTTTCCGCGCACCGAGGACGCCGAGGTTCGCGCCAATGTCGTCGGCGTCGCCCCGCAGGTCGGCGGAACGATTGTGCGACTGCATGTGGTGGACAACCAAAAGGTCAAAACCGGCGACCTGCTCTTCGAACTCGACGCCCGTCCGTATGAAGCCGAGATGGCCCGTGCGAAGGCGCAGCTCGAACTCGTCGGCCTCGAGGTCAAGGCCCTCCGCGACGACATCTCCGCCGCCGAGGCAACCGTGCGCGACCGCCAAGCGAAGGCCACCTACGCCGAGTCGCACTACGAGCGCCTCAAGCCGCTCCTCCAGGGAAACTTCACCTCCGCCGACCGCGTCCAACGCGCCCAGACTGATGCCGAAAGCGCCCGCGCGCTCGTCCGCGAATCCGAAGCCGATGTCGAGCGCGCCCGCAACAAACTCGGCGAGTTCGAGGGCAAAAACACCCGCATCGAGCAGGCTGCCGCGGCCTTCCGCGACGCCGAACTCAAGGTTTCCTACTGCAAAATCTACGCCCCCTGCGACGGCGCCGTGACGAACCTCCAGATCGCCCCTGGCACCTACGCGGCGACTGGCGAGCAGGTCTTCTCTCTCGTGGATGAAACCGTGTGGTTCGTGCTGGCCAACTTCCGCGAGACCGACCTCCAACACATCCGCCCGGGTCAATCGGCGCGCGTTTTTCTGATGTCTGATCGCCGCGAACCGTTCACCGGGATCGTGCAGGGAATCCCGAAGGCGGTTTATCCCCTCGGCACCGGCTCGCAGGCCGCACCGGGCGGCGAGGGCGTTTTTTCGCGCGTCCAGCCGACCTTCGATTTCATCCAGCTCGCGCAACGCTTCCCGGTCCGAATTTTGCTCGAGGGAAAAGGCGACTTCCGTATGGGCGGACGCGCCGCCGTCGTGGTCGATACCCGCTCGGAAGCTGGGCTCAAACGCCTCGAAAAATCCGAGTCCATCGAGCTGAAGGAATTCACCCCGCCGGTTCGGAATGACTGATCCCACGCGCAGCGCGCTCCGCCTTGGCTTGGCCGTCTGCCTCACCGCGTTGGTTGTCGGCCCGCTTCATGTGCCTCAGCCGTTTCTCGCGCTTCTTGCCACGCAACTCGTGATCGGCACCCCCTGCCCCAGCACTGGGGTTTTCCTCTCGCGCATCGGCTCGGCCGCCGCCGGTTCGTTGATCGGATTAGCGATTTTGTCTTTCGCCCCAAACGAGCAATGGCTCTCCCTGCCCTTGTTTTTTGCCGCCGCTGGTTGGGGAACCGCCTTCGTTGCCCGCCGCCGAGATCCAGCGAGCGCGATTCTTTTCGCCATGGGGATCGCCTCGATGGTCGCCGAGGGATTCGTTTATCCCGCGCGGGACCTGCCCTTCGGCCTCGCGCATCTGGCCTCTCTTCTTACAGCCACCGCTTCCACCGCCATCGTCGGCTTGTTTTTGCCCGTTCCCAAAAAACCAAAATCCCCCCCGGCCGAGGAATGCGCTCCAGCCATCGGCACCGCTGCGGTGACAGCCCTCATCCTCGCCTCCGCCATCATTCAAACCGAATTCACTGTCACGGTCGTTGCCGCCGTCACCACCGCGCTCTCGCTCGGCAGCGGCCTGGGCACGATCGGCCGGAAATTCCTCGGCGGCCTACTTGGTGCCCTCGCCGCCGTGGTTTTCGTGGTTGCGGCCAGCTCGCTCGGCAACGACATGGCTACCTACCTTCTCGGCTTCGCCGTCTGCCTGGGCCTCATCGAATGGGGAGCCGGAAAATTTCCCGCCCACGCCCCGGCTTTCCGCCAAGCCGGCGCGATCTTCGCCGTGATGGGCACGATTCTCCCCCAGCC
>CAWUMN010000143.1:0-4057 GCA_963923595.1 uncultured bacterium | reverse complement strand
ACAACGCCCGTTGCATCGGCCGCCTCTTTTGGACCTCCCTGAAAGTCCGTGACCTCCGAGATATGAGCGATCCCGATCATATAAATGCCGCGCTTCTTGAGCATTTGGAGTTCGGGACGAATGGCGGGAAAATCCAGCCTTTGGTCACAATTTTTGCTCCAGCGACATCCGAAGGAGCGGCGGTGAGGATTTGGAATCACCAACTCCTCGGCTACGCCGGCTACGAGCAGCCCGACGGCACCATTCTCGGCGACCCGAAAAATTTGGCCTTCACCCGCGAAGCCCAAAAACTCGGCTGGCAAGGCTCGGGCACGCGGTTCGATTTGTTGCCCTGGATCATTCAGAAGCGCGGCGAGGCGCCGAGGCTTTACCCACCTCCCCACGCTCTGGAAGTCACACTGGAGCACCCGGAGTTTCCATGGTTTTCCGAATTGGGCCTGAAGTGGTATGCGGTGCCCATCCTCTCGGACATGGTTCTGCGCATCGGCGGGGTGGACTTTCCCGCCGCTCCCTTCAACGGCTGGTATATGGGAACCGAGATCGGCTCGCGCGATCTGGGTGACACCGGGCGCTACGACAGCCTGCCCGTCATCGCCGACCGCATGGGCCTCGACCGCTCGCGGGACTCCTCGCTTTGGAAGGACCGCGCGCTCGTCGAACTCAACGCCGCCGTCCTGCATTCGTATTCCAAAGCCGGCGTTCGGATCGTGGACCACCACCGCGCCTCGTCCGAGTTCATGGACTTTGTCGCCCGCGAAAAAAAGGCCGGTCGCCTTGTCTCGGCCGATTGGAGTTGGATCGTTCCGCCCATGTCGGGATCGGCGACCCCGGTTTTCCACAAAGGCTGGAAAGACCGCGCCCTCCTGCCCGACTACATCACCCAACCCAAAGCCTGGGTGCGTTTTTGAGGCAACTCAAGGAGAGCGGGCGTCCCACCCACAATGGAACGAAGTGGCCGGGACGCCCACGCTCCTTTGCTCTGAAACTTCAGGCAAAATTGATTTCGCCCGCCGGGTTGATGAACCGCTGGATGGTCTGGAGGATTTCGGGGATCGCCGCGTCGAGCTCGGCTTCTTTGAAGCCGGCATTTTTCAACGCCTCCTCGTCGGGGTCGGTGTAGTAGCCGTCAATGCCCACGCCGTAACCGAGTTGTGTGGCGACATGCTTGGAGGCGTGGATCAGCGTGGCGAGACCGCGGTGTTCGTCGGGCGCCTTCGAGGGCAGTTGATAGTGGAAACCCACCGCGACAAACGAGGCCGGAAAGCCCCAGTTTTCCAAAAGCGCCTTCGTGACCTGCGCAGAATCATAGCCGAGGACGGCCGCTTCCGCTTCGCGCCAGGTGGCGAATTCATCCGGCACGCGGCTCGCGATTTCGTCGAGCGCGCTGAAATTCGCATAGGCAAGGGCGAATTTTCCGAGGTCGTGGATCAAGCCGGCCGTGTAGGCGGTCGAGGGCTCGGCGAGGCGGGTGGATTTTGCGAAAGTCTCAGCGCAAATGGCAACGCATAGGGAATGGCGGCAGAGGTCGCCCGGCTCCCAGCCATACCCGCGCACGGGATGGACCAGCCAGCGTCCGGTGAGCGTGGTGGCCGCGATGCGGTAGAGGGTTTTGCTGCCTAGTCGAAGAATGGCGTCGGCGAGATTGTCGCAACGCTGGGTGCCGCCGAAGTAGGCGGAGTTCGCTGTGCGAAGAACACTCGTTGCGAGGCCTGTGTCGAGGCTGATGAGCATTTCCAACTCGCCAAGGTCGGACGCGCTGCCCTCCGTGAGCTTGAGAAGCTTGGGAAGGATTGCCGGGGCGCACGGGATCGACCTCGTCATTTCGACGACCGTCTGAAAATCGGCGGCGGATTTCATTAGCGAATGAATTCGGGTTTGGAGGGAACCTTCACGATCACATCACCGGTGTTGTTCGAGAGGCGGATGGTTCGGTTGATGCGGCCGCTGATCTCCCACGCGACCACATCGAGCTGAAGCTCCTGGCTGAGCTTGTAGAACATATCGATGTTCTTCGAGCCGATGCGGAAGAAATTGTCCGTGGCCATGAGCTGCGCGCCGCCAAAGACCTTGCAGCGGATGTCATCCTTTTTCGCGCCGACGCGGATCATCGCCGAGAGGACCTTGGGAATGCCGGTGTCGAGGAACATCGCCTCGCGGATTTTCTGGCCGGGATGAAGGCTGGAGCTGGGCAGCATCGCGTGGAGCAGACCGCCGATGCGGCGTTTTTCATCGTAGAATGTAATCCCCAGGCAGGACCCCAACGCGTAGGTCACAAGGTAGGTGAGCGGATCCGTGCTGACTTTGAAATCGGCAACGCCCACCACGACCGTGCGCATCAGGTCTTCGGTGAATGAGGATGTGGTTTCCATGCAGAGTGGCGGGCAAACCCGCCAAACATTTCGCATGAACTAAACCGAACGCCGCGAGGGCACAACTGATTTCCTTCCCCGAGCAAAATGCCCGCCCGCTTTTTGCATGCGGCGGGCGCAGTTTGCCGAATCCTCCATCCATGCTAAAGAACGCCCCATGAAGACGCTCCTCCGCCTGCCGCTTGTTTTGCTGGTTCTCGCCTTCGCCGCACCAAAGGCTCCCGCGCAGAATCCCCCGCTCGTCCGCGCACAACTTCTCGCCGACACCAGCGCCATCGTTCCCGGCCAACCCTTCCAAGCCGGGCTCCTTCTCGAAATGGCCGAGGGCTGGCACACCTACTGGGAATACAGCGGCGATGCGGGACTGCCGACCACCATCGTTTGGAGGCTCCCCTCAGGCTTCACCGCAGGCCCGATCGAGTGGCCGGTGCCCGAGGCGAAACTCGAGCCCGGCGACATCCAGACCTACGCTTACGGCGGACGCGTGCTGTTGCTCACCAAGATCACCCCGCCAGCAGGGATTTCAGGAAACATCACGCTCCGCGCCAAGGTGGAGTGGCTCGTATGCAAGGAAACCTGCATCCCGGGAGGCGCGGAGGTCGAGCTGACCCTCCCCGTTGCTGCAACCGCCACGCCCGCGAATGCCGTGCTGTTCGAGGAATTCCGTTCCCTCCTCCCCTCCGAAAAACCAGCGCCCTACCAGCTCCAGTGGAACCGCTCGGCCAACCAACTCACCCTCAAAGTGGACGGGGTTCCCGCGAACACGCCCATCGCGCTCTTCCCCCTGCCCGCCGAGAATCAGGAAGTCGGCCACCCCCAATTCCTCCCTCCTTCCACGCTCCAGATCCGTTGCGAGGGAGACTTTCGCGGCGTGCTGGCGGTCGGCGAGGGGCCCTCGCAGCGCGCGTGGTTTGTTTCGGAAAAAAACATCACGACCTCTGCGCAACAACCCGCCGCGACGATGAGCCTCTGGCTTGCGTTGTTCTACGGCTTCCTCGGCGGCCTGATCCTGAACCTCATGCCATGCGTCCTGCCGGTGATCTCGCTGAAAATTTTCGGCTTCATCAAGCAAGCCGGCGCCTCGCGCGCCGCGATCCTCTCGCATGGCCTCGCCTTCTCCGCAGGCATCTTCGCCTGGTTCCTCGCCCTCGCAGCCGTCATCATCGCCCTCAAATCGGGCGGCTCGGAAGTCACCTGGGCGTTCCAGTTCCAGAACCCCTGGTTCAACATCGCCATCGGCTCGATCGTTTTTGTTTTTGCGCTGAATCTCGCCGGCGTGTTCGAACTCGTGCTCCCCGGCCGCGCCGCCAACGCGATGGAGTCCGCCGGATCAGGCGGAGGTCTCGGCGGGCCGTTTTTTCAAGGCGTCTTCGCCACCCTGCTCGCCACACCCTGCACCGCGCCATTCCTCGGCACCGCGCTGGGTTTCGCCTTTAGCCAAAGCTCTCCCGTCATCCTCGCGATGTTCGCCTCGGTTTCATTCGGCATGGCGCTTCCCTACCTGCTCCTCAGCGCCCAACCCGGCTGGATGAAATTCCTCCCCCGCCCCGGCGCTTGGATGGAACGCCTCAAGCAATTTATGGCCTTCCCGCTCTTGGCCACGCTCCTCTGGATTCTTTCAATCCTCGGCGGCCAGCGCGGCGTCGAAGGTGTCGTTTTATTTTCAGCGTTCCTACTGTGCCTCGCCT